>JALSNI010000057.1 GCA_026987075.1 Persephonella sp.
CCCTACCGTTGATGCAGAAACAGTAGATTACTCCAAAGGTTTCTGGGGGGACAGATACTCAAAAGGAGAAGGAGATTACTTTAACTGTGTTCTGACAGAAGAAGAGTATGATATGTTTTATCAGGAGTTGCTGAAAGGAGAGCAGGTTCCCCTGAAAGACTTTGAAAGGGCAGTATTTTTTGAAGGCTGTCTCCCTGTAGAAGAGATAGCAAGGAGAGGAAAACAGACCCTCCTTTTTGGTCCAATGAAGCCTGTAGGGTTAACAGACCCCAAAACAGGAAAACAGCCCTTTGCTGTAGTCCAGCTGAGAAAGGAAAACAGAGAGGGAACCCTTCTGTCAATGGTAGGATTTCAGACAAAGCTAAAATACCCAGAGCAGAAAAGAATATTCAGGCTCATCCCTGCTCTGAAAAATGCTACTTTTGTCAGACTGGGCTCTATACACAGAAACACTTTTATACAGTCCCACAGGGTATTAAACCCCACCTTACAGCTGAAAAAAGACCCAAAAATACTGTTCGCTGGACAGATAACAGGAGTAGAAGGATACGCAGCATCTGCTGCAACAGGCATACTTGCCGGAATTAATGTCTCAAGAATGTTAAAAGGAAAAGAACCTGTTATCCCACCAGAAACAACAATGCTTGGTGGACTGGTAAGATACATAACAGAGCCAAAAGATGAGCTTCAGCCGATGAATCCAAACTTTGCACTACTTCCAGATTTAGACAAAAAAGTAAAAGACAAAAGAAAAAGAAAACTGCTGAAAGCACAAAGGGCTTTAAAGGATATGGAAAGATTTGTGAAAAATCTAAATTTAAATTAACCACCACCCTGATGTTATAATTATTTATCCAAACGAAAATAAGGGGGTGTTTAAATGCCAACAATAGCCACATCTGAAGACCAGCTAAAAGAGATAGTCCATTCAGTCGTTGAGTGCGACGGTGAGAGTATATCCATAAAAGATGAAAAAAAACTGAGAGAAACAGTTATTGACGACCTTATCTATACAGCAGTTTTTGCAAAAGAAGAAAGCCTAAAAGAAAAGGCAAAAAAACTGATAAGGAAGATTGCCAACGAGTTTGGAGCTATTCCCTCTTCCATACACGAGTTTTACATGGCTATGGGTAGAGGAGAGGTAGATAAAGTAACAACCCCAGCAGTAAACATCAGAGGAATGACTTATGATGTTGCCAGACAGATGTTCAAGGTTGCAAACAAACACAATGTTGGGGCATTCATATTTGAGATAGCAAAGTCAGAGATTGGATACACAGACCAGAGACCATCTGAATATGCAGCCTGCGTATTAGCCGCTGCCATTAAAGAAGGATTTAAAGGACCTGTCTTTATACAGGGAGACCACTTCCAGTTTAATGCCAAAAAGTATGCAGAAGACCCAGAAAAAGAGCTCCAATCAATAAAAGACCTTACAGAAGAAGCAATAAAAGCAGGATTTTACAACATAGATATTGACCCATCCACCTTAGTGGACTACTCAAAACCAACACTAAAAGAGCAGCAGTATCACAACTACATATGCACAGCAAAAATGACCCAGTTTATACGGCATATAGAGCCAGAAGGTATCACAGTATCTGTTGGAGCAGAGATTGGACACATAGGTGGTAAAAACTCAACAGTTGAAGAGTTTGAGGCATTTATGGAAGGATACCTTGAAAACCTGCCTGAAGGAATGCCAGGAATATCCAAAATGTCTGTCCAGACAGGAACAGAGCACGGAGGTATTCCTCTTCCAGATGGGACAATAGCAGAAGTAAAATTAGACTTCAATGTTCTGAGAGACATTGGAAAAGTAGCAAGGGAAAAATATGGATTGGGGGGAACTGTTCAGCACGGAGCATCTACACTTCCTGATGAGCTATTTGATAAATTCCCAGAAAACAACTGCTGTGAGATACACCTTGCAACAGGGTTTCAGAACATTATGTATGACCTGATACCAGAAGATTTTAAAAATGAGATTTACAGCTGGATAAAAGAAAACCTGAAAAAGGAATGGAAAGAGGGCTGGACAGAAGAACAGTTCATATACAAAACAAGAAAAAAAGGGTTTGCACCGTTTAAATATCAGTGGTGGACTTTAGAGAAAGAGTATAAAGAAAAAATATTAGATGCCCTTTACAAAAAGTTTGAGTTTCTATTTGGAAAACTGAATGTATTCAACACAAAAGAACTTGTTGAAAAGTATGTAAAACCTGTCAAACACGAATACGGAGAGCTTAAAAAGTAATGTCTCTGTTGGATAAACAGATAGATGCGATAAAGGAGATTTACTCACAGATAAAAAAAGCAGGCTCAAAAATACAGCCTGTTATTGTAGGAAAGTTTGCCCTTACAGTTTATACCCAGGGGATGTATCCTTCTGGGAACATCTCCCTTCTGTTTCCTGACATTCCTCTACTGACAAAAGTCTTAAAAGAACTTGGATATTCACAGATAGGAGATTTCTGGACAAGAGGAGAAATAGTGATTGAGATAAGCAAAAATTTTGAGATTATTCCAACAGGAACATTTAATCAGATAGAAACAGAAGGTTTCATTATGAATGTGGTATCTGTTGAAGACCTTTTGATTGATATGATGAAGCAGTGCATTGCTGGAGATGAGACAGTATGCGACCTTATAAAGATGCTGATTAAATCCTATGCTCCTGCACTGGACTTTCACTACATATTCCAGAATTTAAAAGATAAAAAATCTGTAATAAAATTTAAACAGTTCAGAAAAGAAACATTAAACTAAAAAGAGGGAAAAGATGGCTAAGATAGGCATAGACCTGAACAGATTTATACTTGAAGAGGAAAGGAAATATCCTCAGGCAACAGGCTCTCTCAGTATAGCCCTGACAGCAATAGAGTCTGCAACAAAGATAATAGCATCCCACGTTAGAATGGCAGGTCTTGCTGACATATTAGGACAGGCAGGCAAAACAAACATTCAGGGGGAAGAAGTCCAGAAGTTAGATGAGCTGTCAAACGAGATACTGATAAAACATCTATCAGACAGCGGTCAGTTTTATGCCCTTGCATCAGAAGAGCTGGACGAGCCTATATATCCACCTCAGGGAGTTGATGCAAACTATGTGATAGCATTTGACCCTTTAGATGGCTCTTCAAACATTGATGTAAACGTAAGCATAGGGACAATCTTTTCTATTCACAGAAGGGTTAAAGGAACAGAGGAAGACTTCCTGCAGGAGGGTTACAAACAGGTTGCTGCAGGTTATGTGATTTACGGTTCTTCCACGATGTTTGTTCTCACAACAGGAAACGGCGTTAATGGTTTCACGTTAGACCCTTCTGTTGGTATGTTTCTCCTTTCCCATCCAGACATGAAAATTCCAGAAAAAGGCAAAATATACTCTATAAACGAGGCAAACGCAAAAAAATGGACAGAGCCAAAAATTATTGATTACATAGAAACTCTAAAAGATGAAGGATACACAACACGGTATATCGGCTCAATGGTTGCTGATGTTCACAGAACACTTATAAAAGGCGGTATATTCGGCTATCCAGCAGACAGAAAAAATACCAGCGGGAAGCTCAGGCTTTTGTATGAAGCGTCCCCTATGGCATTCATAATTGAGCAGGCAGGTGGGAAAGCAACAGATGGTAAAACAGATATCTTAAGTATCAAACCAACAGACATTCACCAGAGAACACCTGTATTTTTAGGAAGCAAAAAAGAGATAAGTCAGCTCCTTGAGTTTATAGGATGAGTTATTTAGCTGTTATGATTGGAGGAGCCTTTGGGGCTCTTCTTAGATTTATTGTTTCTTCAGCTGTGAATAAATATACAGGAATCTCATTTCCGGCAGGAACGCTAACAGTCAATGTCATAGGTTCCTTTATTTTAGTATTTTTCACAGTTTTGACTATTGAAAAGTTATCTATAGACCCCCTGTGGAGGATGTTCTTTGCCGTGGGATTTCTTGGAGCATTCACAACATTTTCAACATTTTCCTATGAGACTATAGCCCTTTTTCAGGATGGAGAGTATATTAAAGCTGTAGTAAACATTTTACTGAACAACTTACTTTCAATATCTGCTGGAATTGGCGGCCTGATTGTAGCAAAAGCATTAATGTGAGGATAAAATGAAAATAGAGGGAGAAGCTTATCTACTGAGAATATTTATAGGAGAAAGTGACAGAATTGACGGCAAATTAGTATATAAAAAGATAGTGGAAATACTGAAAGAAAACGATATAGCCGGAGCAACCGTTTTAAGAGGCATTATGGGATATGGAGCATCAAGTAGAATTCATTCAGCAGGACTGCTGACACTTTCTGCAGACCTTCCTGTAGTGATAGAAGCAGTAGACAGAAAGGAAAAGATAGAAAAGGTTATACCTGAGATTGAAGGGTTTATAACAAAAGGGCTGATAACATTAGAAAAAGTCAGAGTTATAAAATATGTGTGAATCATCATAAAAAATTTTTTTCTTCTATATATTATTTCTTGAAAAAAAAGAGGTTAGAATGCTTTTTTTAGGGATTCAGTGCAATCAGGACAGGACATTCACGATTACTGTTCTAAACGAAAGCAGACAGGTTATATCTATAACCAACCTGTGGAAGGAAGGGCTAATATGGTATCTTGACCACATAAATCCACCAGTTATCTCTGTAAATCTTTCCCCATGGTTTAAAGAAAGTCAGATAAAAAACGCCTACGATGTAGTATCAAAACTAATAGACATATTTGGTTTTACTCCTGCAGAAAAAGAAGTTAAAATGTCTGAAAAAACAGTAATTAAAACAGATGCAGACCTGTTCTTTAAACAGTTAGTCAGGAAGGAACTCCTCCCAATAAAAAGTAGAGAAGGAATAGAACAGAGAGTTTATAATCTTCCGAAAGCTGGAATAGTGATAAGCCCTGAGATACTTTCAGCAGACAGGAACCAGCTCCAAAAAGAAGTTGTGTCTATAGCAACAGCATTTGCATCATACTCTGTTTATCACGGTCAGTATACAGTAGAACAGAGAGATGAAGACATACTCCACATACCAATTTACAAATACATTCCTAAAAAAGAAAGATTAAATCTGTAAGAACCTTTACATCTGATAATAAAAATGCAAATTAAAAGAAAAGATGTTATTATCTGTTGACAAATTTTAGTAAAGTATTATTATATTTTATATAAAGAGAATTATAAAATTGGAGGTGAGGACAATGGATAGAAGAAATTTACCAACATTTGTGTGGAATCCATTTAGAGAGCTTGCAAGAATAGAACAGGAACTGAACAAAGTATTCCAGGAACTTGTTCCTACACCAAAAAGTGGTGAGATAGCTGAGGTATCTACATGGAACCCAAGAGTAGACATTTACGAAAAAGACAACAAATTAGTAATTGAAGCCGAAATCCCAGGAGCAAAAAAAGAAGATGTTGAAGTAAAAATCAAAGATAATGCGGTAGTTATCAAAGGACAGGTTAAGAAAGAAGAAGAAGAGAAAGACAAAACTTACTACAGAAGCGAAAGATTTTATGGAGTATTTGAAAGGGTTATACCTCTTCCAGTAGAAGTGAAAACTGAAGAAGCGAAAGCAACATTTGAAAACGGCATTCTAAAAATAGAAATACCAAAATCAGTAGAAGAAAAAGAGATAAAGGTAGAAGTGCAGTAATAGTAGAAAAGGGGGTTTTTATACCCCTTTTTTTATTCTAAAATTATTGTATGGTAATAATACATGACATAGATGACAATTTAATATCCTTAGAAATACCAGAAATAAGAAACATTCCTACTGCATCCTATCTTCTTTCTAAAATCAAAGAAGACCTTTTTGTTGACTGGGAATTTATCTTTGAGGAATTAAATGAAACAGTTGAAGGAGGAATCGAAAAAAAGATTATAAACATTATGGTTATGAACGGCTCAGCCAAAGACAAAATGGTCATCGTTTCAGTGAAAGATTATGAACTTGTTGCTGTTATTCCATCCTGATAAAATAGAATAAAAAAGGTTAGAAAATGTCTATAAATATAACAGCAGATGAATTTGAAGAGTTAGCAAAAGAATTTAACATTATTCCAGTCTACACGGAAATTTTGTCTGATTTAGACACTCCCCTTTCTGTGTTTCAAAAAATATCATCTCCAGAAAGATTTAATTTTCTGTTTGAAAGTGTTGAACAGGGAGACAACATAGGAAGATACTCATTTATTGGTTCTTCTCTACCGTATTACATACGGATAAAAAAAGATTTTGTTGAGTTTTACGATAACGGAGAAATATCTTACAAAAAAACAGTAGACCCATTAGAAGAATTAAAATATCTTCTGAAAAAGTTTAAACCTGCTAAACTTCCAGAACTTCCGCCGTTTTGGGGAGGTCTTGTTGGATACGTAGGATACGACATAATCCATTTTTATGAACCTGTTCCAGATATTAAACCAGATACACTGAAACTGCCCGACCTTTTCTTTTTTCTGAGTGATGAAGTTATTGCATTTGACAACGTAAAAAAAACTATCAAGATAATTGTTTCAGCATTTATTGAGGAAAAAAAAGACCCAAAACAGATATACAGAGAAACAGTTAACAGGATAAAAAACATAGAGGAAAAACTATCTGGAGAGGCAAAATTAGATAGACTGCCAGTAATAGACATAAAATCTGTGAACCTAAAAGAGTGGAGCTCAAATTTCAAAAAGGAAGATTTCTTAAAAGCTGTTGAAAAGTGCAAACATTACATAAGAGAAGGAGATATTATTCAGGTTGTTATATCCCAAAGATTTGGGAAAAAACTGAAAACAAAACCAATAAATGTTTACAGGGCAGTAAGGACTATAAATCCATCTCCATATCTGTTTTATCTGGATTTTAGAGATATTAAGCTGATAGGTTCTTCTCCTGAGATACTCGTAACAGTAAAAAATGGAAAAATTCTGACAAAACCTATAGCAGGAACCCGCCCAAGGGGAAAGACCGAAGAGGAAGACAGAAGGTTGGCAGAAGAGCTGATTAATGATGAAAAAGAGAAGGCAGAACACCTTATGCTTGTTGACCTTGCAAGGAATGATGTTGGAAAAGTAGCAAAATCGGGGACTGTCCAGGTTGATAAATTTATGTATATAGAACATTACTCTCACGTAATGCACATTGTATCAGATGTATCTGGAGAGCTAAAAGAGGGTCTTCATCCTGTTGATGTTTTAAAATCTGTGTTTCCTGTTGGAACTGTCAGTGGAGCACCAAAAGTAAGAGCTATGCAGATTATTGAAGAACTTGAACCAGATAAAAGGGGTCCATATGCTGGAGCTGTAGGATACATATCCTTTGACGGCAATTTAGATACTGCTATAGCAATAAGAACTGCTATAGTAAAAAAAGACAAAATATTCATACAGGCCGGAGCTGGTATTGTCGCAGACTCAATTCCAGAAAAGGAATATGAGGAGACAGTTAATAAGGCTAAGGCTATGATAAAAGCGGTAGAAATAGCAGAAAAGGCCTATTAGTTAACCAACAACTTTGTTTCTTCCCTCTCTTTTTGCCTGATACAGATTATCATCAGCTTTGGATATTACAGAATATATATCGTCATTTTCTCCCATCTGAGCTACACCTATACTTACCGTGTATCTTATTTTTTTACCTCCAATCTCAACATACCTTTTTTCAACTTCTCTTCTTATCTGTTCACCGATTTCTACAGCCTTCTCTCTATCTGCTCCAGGAAGCATAATCAAGAACTCCTCTCCTCCTAACCTAAAAAACAGGTCTCTACTGCTAATAACATTTTTCACAACCTCAACAAAATCTTTAAGCACTTCGTCACCAGCATTATGACCATACCTGTCATTTATCTGCTTAAAATTATCAAGGTCTAAAACTATAACAGAAAAAGGTATTCCTCTAATTTTTGCTTTTTCTATCTCTGTGTTTCCAACTCTAACAAGGGCACGCCTATTTAATATTTCCAGTAAAGGGTCTTTATAATTTTCTTCAGACAGTTTTAACATCTGTCTGTTTAACTCAATTATGTAATTATGAAGTTCCTTTCCCATCGTTAGTATGTTCTCTTTCAGCTTTTCTAAATCATCCCCTTTATCTTTTATCTTATACTTTTCAAGAACAGAAAAATCTTTATTAGACAGCCTTTCTGTAATATCTTCTATCTCTGAGAGTCTTCTCTCAAATTTTCTACTAAAGAATAAAATTGAACCTACAATTCCAGCAAGTAAAATCGCATAAGTAAAAAATATGTTAACTATACTTTTTATAAAGCTATACCTTGCAAAGCTAATGTCATCCTGAAAAACAATATACCCTACAGTTTCTCCTCTTAAATCTCTTAAAGGAAAGGTAGAAAACAGATATGTTCTTTGTTTATATCTTTTTACTAAAAAACCTTCTTGAAAATCAAAATCCTTTAAAACAGCTCTAAAATTATCAACAGTTCCTAAAATTATGTAATGCTTGTTGCGACTACGACTTTTTAAAGCCTTTAATCTTTCCTCTTTAAGACAGCCTTTTACCTTATCAACATAGATTACAGCAAAACTATTTTTATTTAAACTTTTCTTAATCTCTGGAACTACTTTCTCTATACTCTTACCTACAGATACAGCACCTATAAGCTCATTTCCGTCTTTTATAGGATAAACAGAACGAAAACCAACGAAATATCTACAAACAAACAAAGTAGACACTGATTTTTCTGTTTTCATAGATTTTTCAATATCTTTCCTGAAAGGAAGGATGATATATCTGTCTTTTTCTTCAATAATGCCTGCATTAAAATCTACAAAGTTAACAAAAGAATGTCCATTTTTATCTACTATATGTATTTCATTAATACCTAACTTTTTTCTATACTCATCCCATATGTTTTTTACTAATTTAAACCCCTTATCTCTATCATCTTTTTTAATTAGATTCTTTAAAGTATTATTTTGGGAAATAGAGATAGCAACAGAGGTTAAGACATCTTTTTCTAACTTCTTAATAATATTTAACACATTCTTGTTTTCTTTATATGTATTTTTCAAAAAATTATTAAACATGTCTGTATGAACATAAATCTGATACACAGAAAGAAGTAAAAAAGCTAAAGAAACAATAAAAACTACTATATATATAAATTTCCGAATAGCAGCGGACTTCATAACAGAATTATATTTGATTATTTTTTAATAAATCTATTAAAAATATCATAGTTTCTAATAAGATTTTCCACAAGGATATACTCGTTTTTTTGATGAGCCTGGGAAGGAGAACCGGGACCAAAATTAACTGCATCTATACCATGAAGAGAAAGTCTTGCAACATCAGTCCACGCCTGCTTTGCTTCAACAGGAAGTTTAAATCTATCTATAAACTCAGAAAGAATAGGGTTATATAAACAAACATTACCTGAAGGACACAAATCTGTAAACTCAACTGTTGCTTCTTCCTGAACTATATCCAAAACATCTTTTTTAGCCTGTTCTATACTTTTACCAGGAGCAAAACGGTAGTTTACATTTATTACAAATCTGTCTGGGATAATGTTTCTTCCCCCTGAGAAGTCAACCATTGTAGCATTCATAACTTCAAGATATTTCATCCCTTCAAAACTGTATTCTCTTACACCAAAATCAGCAAGCCTTTTTAAAAAGTCTGCTGCTTTGTGAATTGCATTTTCACCCTGCCAGGGTCTTGCTGAATGGGCTCTTTTACCTTCAAAAACTATTGATGCATGAAGTGTTCCAAGACATCCAACCTGCACTCTATTGTCTGTAGGTTCAAGGGCAAAAGCAAGGTCTGCCTTTTGGATTATATCGTACTCTGTCAGTAGTGGCTCTAAACCATTTTCAATGTAAGGTCCCTCTTCCTTCTCATAAAAAACAAAGATCAGGTTAAATCTTTTATCTTTTTTTGAAAACTGTTCCATCAGTGCCATCATAACAGCAAGACCACCTTTCATGTCTGAAGCACCAAGGCCGTATAGCTTTCCGTCTATTATCTGTCCTGTAAACTGGTTCTCTCCTGGAACAGTATCTAAATGCCCAACAAGAGCAACAGTTTTTTTGTTTTCGTCAGGAATGTCAGATATTATCAGAGAGTTGTTATGCCTGATTATCTGACTTTCTGGGTAAAATCTTCTTGAAAAGTTGTGAACAAAATCTGCTATCTCTTTTTCGTTGCCTATAACAGAAGGGATTTTTACAAGGTCTATCAGATACTTTACCAGTTTATCTCTCATTCTTCTGTATAACCTAAACGCTCGGACAGTTCTTTTGCCTTTTTTATAAACTCATCCTTAATTTCACCAGTTAATTGCTCTGAAGGTATTCTCCAGGAAGGAGCTGAAAGGGTAACAGCTGCAGCAACTTTACCTGTATGGTCTCGGACAGGAACAGAAAGACATCTAACCTCTTCTTCCCATTCTTCATCGTCAATTGCATATCCCTGCTCTCTTACCTGCTTGATATGCTCTAACAGTTTATCTCTGTCAGTTATTGTGTTTTTCGTATAAGGAACAAGTTTTTCCTCTCTGAAAAACTCTTCCAACTCATCCTCATCCATATCTGCAAGATGCACTTTTCCAGAAGCCGAAGCATAAAGGGGAAGAAGTCTTCCTACTCTTGACTTTACAACAACAGGTCTACTTACTTCATAAGAGTCTATATAAACAATTTCAAATCCACTTCTTACAGCTAAATAAACATTTTCCTGAAATTTTTCTCCAAGATATTGAAGATATGGTTTAGCTATACTTCTTATATCAACGTGAGAAAGATAGGAATAACCAACCTCAAAATTTTTTATTCCTAAGGCATAAGTCTTTTTCTTTTGATTAAAGTTTATATATCCTCTGCTAATCAAAACCTCTAAGGTCTTTTCAACCTGATAGGGAGAAGAATCAACACTGTTTAGGATATTTTCAAATGTTGTGTTTGGGTTATTTGCCAGAAAAAACAGAATATCAAAGGCAAGGTCTACATTATGGACTATATACTCATCTTTTTTTCTTTTCCTGTGCATGGGATTTCTCTGTTTTTTATTTATGGCGGAGCCGACGGGATTCGAACCCGCGACCTCCGGCGTGACAGGCCGGCGTTCTGGGCCAAGCTGAACTACGGCTCCGCAAGTGGGCGGTATAGGATTCGAACCTATGACCCCCTCCTTGTAAGGGAGGTGCTCTGGCCAACTGAGCTAACCGCCCAATTAGGACAAATATAATATAAACTTTTTCCTACTTTGTCAAGATTTTGTATAGGTTCAATACATAGTGAACACCTACCGATAAAAATTTTAACACTTTCCATAAGCTACTTCAGCAGGAGTTCTTAATCCTAAAGTATAATTTTTTATTTCTTTCATGACACCCAACTCCTTTTTTTATCTCTTTCGGTAGGTGTCCACCTTCTTTCTGAACTTATACAGATTTCATCCGATTAACCATAAGTGTTCCACAACCACCAATCTTCCTCGTTCTGTACCTGTTTGACAGTGTTACCCTAATTCCCTTTTCTCTCAAAAACAGAAAAGCCCTTTCATACTCTTTATCAGTGGTAGAACTGTAAGGCAGACCATCAATCTCGTTGTATTTCAGCAGTGAAACTCCTATGTTCAGATTTTTTGCCATATCAGACAACTTATCTAACTCTTCTTTTGAATCATTAAATCCTTTTATAAGCAGGTATGCAATGTTATACATCTTTTTCTTTCTGTTTGACAGCTTTCCAAGATGCTCTTTCAGCGTATCTACAATCTTTTGGAGAGGTTCTCCATAGGGTATTATCTGCTTTCTCTTTTCGTCGCTAACAGCGTGAAATGATATGTTAACTCCATTATGGGGAAGATCTAAAAGCTCTCTGAGATGTTTAACAGGAAATCCTGTCGTATAAAAGGAGCATTTCAGTCCTTTTTCTTTAAAATGCCAGAAAGCCTTTTTAACATTTTCCCAGTTAAGGAGAGGCTCTCCAATACCTGCAAAGGCAATATTTTTTATGTTCATACCTTCTGCTTCAGCCAGTTTATACTGGGACACAATCTCTTCAAAAGACAGATTTCTTATCAGTCCGTTTTTACCTGAAGCACAGAAAGAACATCTAACTGGACATCCAAGCTGTGTTGATATACACAGAGTATCTCCTCTATAATAAACAGACTCTACAGTAAACCTGTCGTCTGTCTCAACTTCTAACAGTTTATTAAGCTGGTCTTCAATTACAGCTTCTATCTTCACAGCAGAAATAATATAAACCTGATAAGTAAAATTATCAATTTTCAATATAATATAATTATCTAAAACCTGATATGGAGGACTGTTTTTGAAATCTCTTACAGGAAATGAGATTAGAGAAAGCTTTTTAAGTTTTTTTGAGAAAAAGGGACATACACGGGTAAAGTCTGCTTCAATAATACCTGAGACTGACCCTACACTCCTGTTTGTAAACGCGGGAATGGTTCCATTTAAAAATGTATTTTTAGGTGTGGAAAAGAGACCTTACAAAAGGGCAACATCCTGCCAGAAGGTTTTCAGGGTTTCAGGAAAACACAACGACCTTGACAACGTAGGTTATACTCCCAGACACCACACATTTTTTGAGATGTTAGGAAATTTCTCTTTTGGTGATTATTTCAAGGAAGAAGCTATCCAGTTTGCGTGGGAGTATCTAACAAAAGTTTTACAGATTCCAGAGGAAAGACTTTTAGTGTCTGTTTTTGAAGAAGATGATGAAGCATACAGAATATGGAACAAGGTTATAGGACTGCCTGAGGAAAAAATACACAGATTAGGCGTTGAAGACAACTTCTGGTCAATGGGTGAAACAGGTCCCTGTGGACCCTGTTCAGAAATTTATTACGACAGGGGAGAAAAGTTTGGAAATCCCCAGCTTGGTTCTCCTGAAGACAACAGATACCTTGAAGTATGGAACTTAGTATTTATGCAGTACAACAGAGACGAAACAGGAAAACTGACGCCCCTACCTCACCCCAACATAGACACAGGAATGGGACTTGAAAGAATTGCATCAGTTCTTCAGGGAGTTTCATCAAACTACGAAACAGACCTGTTTATGCCTGTTATACAGTTTGCTGAAGAGGTCAGTGGAAGGGAGTATAACCCTGAAAATCCAAAATCAAAAGAAACTGTTGCAATGCGTGTTATAGCTGACCACCTGAGGGCTATAACATTCCTCATATCAGACGGCGTTTTTCCATCAAATGAAGGTAGAGGATATGTTCTGAGAAGAATCCTGAGGAGAGCCCTCAGATATGGAAAAGAACTTGGAATAGAAAGACCATTCCTGTTTGAAGGGGTTGATGTAGTTGTTGATATGATGAAGGATGCATATCCTGAGCTGATAGGAAACAGAGGTTTTATAAAAGGTCTTGTAAAGGCAGAAGAAGAAAGGTTCATAAAAACGTTAAAAAGGGGTATGGACATACTGTATGAGATTATTGAGAAAGCAAAAAAAGAAGGCAGACACCACATAACAGGAAAAGAGGTGTTTATGCTTTACGACACTTACGGATTTCCTGTTGACCTTGTGGAAGACATAGCCAGAGACAACAATTTTGGCGTTGATATTGGAGAATACTATAAACTATTGGAAGAGCAAAGGGAAAGAGCAAGGGCTTCCTGGAAATCACAGGCAAAAGAGGTTAAAAAGATTTATATTGAGCTGAAAAACACGCTACCGGAAAATACATTCGTTGGATACGAAAAGTTTGAAGTTGAAGACAGCAAAATCCTTGCAGTGATAAAAGATGAACATCCTGTAAACATTCTCAGGGAAGGGGAAACAGGAGAGATTATTCTTGATACAACACCTTTTTATCCAGAAAAAGGTGGTCAGGTTGGAGATACAGGTTTTATAGAAGGTGACGGTTTTCTATTTGAAGTGTTAGACACGCAAACTCCCGTAGAGGGAATAATTGTTCACAAAGGTAAAGTTGTGCATGGAACAGTGAAAAAAGGCTCTGTTGTTCACTGCAAAATAGACATAGAAAGAAGAAAAAGTATAATGAGGCACCACACAGCAACACACCTTCTACACGCAGCACTGAGAAATCTGTTAGGGGAACACGTAAAGCAGGCTGGCTCCCTTGTACATCCAGATTATCTGAGATTTGATTTCACACATTTTGAAGCCTTGTCTGACGAGGAGATAAAAAGAATAGAGGAGCTTGTAAACCAGGAGATTATGGCAAATCACCCTGTAGTATGCAGAGAGATGAGTATAGACGAGGCGTTAAAGCAAGGAGCTGTTGCCATATTTGAAGAAAAATATGGTGATGTAGTCAGAGTCATATCTGCAGGTATATCTATGGAGCTGTGTGGAGGAACACACGTCAGCAGAACAGGAGACATAGGATACTTTAAGATAATCTCTGAGACAGCGGTAGCATCTGGAACCCGCAGGATTGAAGCTGTAGCAGGAATGAAGGCTGTAGAACATTCCATAAAAGAGCATTTCCTTATAAAAGAGATAGGAAAAACTCTGACAGCAAAAGAAGACCAGATATTAGACAGAATAGAAAGTATGAAATTAAAACTAAAAGAGTTAGAAAGGGAGATAGAAAAAATAAAGAAAAAATCTGTGGTTGATAGGATAACACAGATACTGAATGTCAAAGAAAAAGACGGATACAAAGTAGCCTACGGAAATGTTGAGAATCTTCAACCTAACGAGCTGAGAGATTTAGCTGATGTTGCAAGGGCTAAACTTGGAAAATCTGTAGTTATGCTTGCCTCCATAGACAGGGAAAAAGGAAAGGTAAATCTGATTGTTGCTGTATCAAAGGAGCTGACAGACAGGATAAAAGCAGGAGAGATTATAAAAGATGTTGCACAGATTTTAGGGGGGAAAGGAGGAGGAAGACCAGACATGGCACAGGGGGGAGGAACTAAGGTGGAAAAATTGGAAGAAGCCTTCAGGAGATTCACTGAGATTGTATAAAAAATGGATATTTAATGAAAAAGTTTATCGGTGGAGCAGTTTTGCTGCTCCTTACCTTATTTATCAGCTCTAAAGCTCAGGAAAACTTTATAGACATTTTCCACTCAAAAATATCACAGATTGTTCACGGTACGGTAGAAAAGTTTGATACATTCTTCGCAGACCCAAGAATAAAAGAAAAAACAAGGGCTTATATAAGACTGAGGGCAGGTTTTAGATACGAAACAGTTCCAGATTTCCAGAAGATACAGAAGATAGACTTCAAAATAAGACTGGCAAAGATAGAAAAACATTTAGGACTGTTTGTAAAAAGTTACCGGAATAGAATAACCCGCAGGGAAGAAGAAGAACCATTAGATATTTCACAGGAAAACAAAGATGCTGTTTCTGTAGGAGTTGAACATTCCAGTAAAGTCAGAAAGCTTTTGAAACACAAGTTTTCTCTGGGAATAACAAGCTCCCCAAAAATATACGCCCGATACGACATATACAACATACCTGTCATTTATAAAAGATGGGAGATCACTGTTTATCAGCGGTTTAGAGCAGAGAGAAAACTCACACAAAACCGTTTAGAAGAGACAACACAGATTTATATAGACCGTCTTATAGCACCAGAAACTGTGTGGAGAATATATTTAGACAGATACAAAGCATCTAACGTACCACATCAGACCCTCAATTATTACACATCAATCAGAACGTTAAAAAAAATGTGGAAAAAGCCTTTAGCTGTTGAGATGTTAGCTGGTATGACCCAGTCCCGTCTGATTAACGGAAGTGTATCTCTTTACACCATTCAAAGTCGTTTTAGATTAAACTTTTACAAAAGATGGGCATTTTTCAACGTTTATACAGGGACAAACTGGCACAGAGAAAGAGGATTTAAAGGAACGCCTTTTATATATCTTTTCTTTGAGTTTTACTTTGGAAAAGTATAATCAAAAAAAGCATTTTTTCACAGCAACCAGAGAAGAAACAAATGCCTTTTTACCGTCAGGTTTTACTTTGTCTTTCTCCTGATAAAAAAGAATATAAAATTCTGAAAAAAGTCTGAGTAGCTCATTTGGTCTGAGGAGGTACTCCCTGTTTTCCGGCTGAAAATAATCCTCACCTTCCTTCAGTGTAAAGGTCTCAAAGATAACAACCCCTCCTTCTTTTAATCCTTCCTTTATGTAGGGAATCAGTCTTCTGCTGAGAAAATTAATATTTATAATCAGGTCATAACTGTTTTCATCAATCCTGTAAAAATCAAGGTCTGCCTGAATAGTATTAATATTGGGATGATTTATCTTATTTAAGGCAACATCTGATATGTCCACAGCATCAACTTTGAAACCTTTTTCTGCAAGAAAAATGGCATTTCTACCTGTTCCGCAGGCTACATCTAAAGCCCTGCCCTTTCTGGCCAAATGATGAAACTTATCAACAATCTCTGATGGTTCTTTCCAGGGGAAATCCTCTTCTGAATATTTTCTGTTCCATCTCTCCCTATCTTTTTCCATCTTAGTCTATATATCTCCTTACTGCTTCTTCAAACTTTCCAGAAAGTTTAAGCAGAAGTTCCGCCACTTCTCTAACAGCGCCATCCCCTCCCTGTTTTTGTGTAACATAAACACAGACCTCTTTCAGTTCCTCAGGAGCATCAGGAACAGTAACAGGAAAACCTACCCTCCTTAAAACAGGCAGGTCAACAAAGTCATCGCCAACATACAAAACTTCCTCATCAGACAGGCTATATCTTTTCTTTATTTTTTCATACAAAAAGAGTTTATCTGAAACACCTTGAATAACTTCTGTTATGTTTAACTCGTCAGCTCTTCTTTTTACCATAGGTGAGTTTCTGCTGGTTATGATGGCTGTTTTAATTCCAGCATTGTGAAGAAGGGTTATTCCCATCCCATCTTTTACACAAAACTTTTTCAGCTCTCTACCAGCACTGTCGTATATGATTCCTCCATCTGTTAGAACACCATCAACATCCATAATAAACCATCTAATTTTTAAAGCTATCTCTTTTAACTTTAGATTTTCCATATTTTCTCCGAAAAAAAGATGAGGCACCAATATGATGCCTCAGGTGGCAGATTCGGTCAACACTTTTAGGAGGGTAGCTGTTTATATTTTATTACAATATCTGAATAAAGACAATGCAGTAATGTGCAAGCAGATGTATTTTTTGTGTTAAACTTAATAATAAACAAATATACAAGGAGGTTAGATATGTTAAGCAAATTTTTAAAAGGTGCAGCTGTTTTAGGAGTTTCTGCTGCTGTTCTCACAGGATGTGCGTCAAAATCATACGTTGATGAGCAGGATGCTAAAATACTGGAGAAACTGAACGCTTTAGAAGGCAAAGTAAGCCAGATTGAACAGATGCACAAAACAGAACATCCAAAGATTGTTGGCAGAATTTCAGACCTTGAAACAAAGGTTGGGAATATGGAAGCTGAGCATGCAGATATCAAAAATCAGATTAAAGCTGTAGACGAAAAGGCTGAAAAGAATGCAGCAGCAATCAGAGGACTAAAAGACAGAGTAGATGCTTTGGAAGCAAAGCTTGACAGACTGTCTGAAAATATTGAAAGGGTAATGAGAAAATCTCTTGCAAAGTAAACTTTAAAGGAGGGGGATAGCATATCCCCTCTTTTCTCTGTTGTAGAACTGTAAAAGATAAGGTGATAGTTTTATATTTTTTTCTTTAAGGAAACTTATAATTTCCATCTTGTCTTCTGGTTTTAGCTCAAAAATTTCTATGTAAAATCTGCTGTCTTTAAAGAATTTGTAATTTTTTTCTGTTATGAACACCTTTGTTCCTTTTTTCACAATGTCAAACAGTCTTTTTACATCCTTGTTGTACATCCTTATACACCCGTGACTCACTTTCATACCTATCCCAAACCGCTTACTTGTACCATGAAGGAGATACTCTGTATAACCAAGCCTCATAGCCCTTATACCAAGGGGATTATCTGGTCCAGGAGGAACAACTGGAGGCAGAGTGGGGTCTTCTTCCCTTATAGACTGTGGAACCACCCATTCTGGATTTTCTTTTTTCTGAGTGATTTTAAACTGCCCTATGGGAGATTTTGCATTGTCTCTTCCTATCCCAACAGGAAATGTTATAACGTATGGCTCTCCATCAATAATTAACGGATAGTAAAGCCTCTTTTCTGACAGATTTATATAAACAGTCCCAAACTCAAAATCCTTCTCAGGAAGTATTCTCTTTCTTGGTACAAAAACGGCTTCTCCTTTCTGTATATCAAATGGGTCTATATGGGGATTTGCAATCTTCAGCTCGTCATAACCCATATCCAGCATCTTTGCAATCTCTATAAGGGTAAGATTTTTCCGGGCAAAAAATATACTGTTCTCACCTATGATATTCCCTATATGAAGTCTAAATATATTTACTCCAGGCTCAAACTGGGAGAATATTCCAGATAGATTGATTGAATGCTTACTATGTTTAAATAAAGCTTTTCCCTTACTTCTTAGTATCTTCAACCGCTTCCAATCTTCTTTTCTTACAAGCAGATTGTTTGTGTATATAAATAGCTTTTTTCTTGTATCCTCTGATATATTTGAGCTGTAGTACTGAAGAAACAGATTAAAAAGTTTATCCTTTTTTTCTGTCAGGAAGTAAGAAACAGCCAGAAGCAAAACTATGTTATCTAACTTTTTAATGTCTGCATTGTTTTTATCTAAAAATATCTCTCCATTTTTTACAGCCTGTCTGTAAAGTCCTTCGTTAAACAGCTTTAAAGCAAGGTTGTAATACTTTTCTGAACTTTCTATCTCAACTTCTTTCAGAGCCTCATCTAAAAGAGTATCTATATCGTATCCATAAGCAAACGAAAATATCAAAAATGCTGATAAAATAGTTCTAATCATACAATAATTTTAACATTCAGGAAGAAGCATTGGAAAAAGTTTTTATAGGTCTGGGCTCAAATGTGGGAGACAGGAAAAAGAATATAGATACAGCCATAAAGCACATTTCACAGATAATGACAGAAATATCTGTTGCTCCAATATATGTATCAAAGGCTGTTGGGTATGAAAATCAGCCAGACTTTTTCAACACAGTTGTGTCAGGGTTTACGGAGCTTCCTCCAGAAAAGTTATTCAGAAAACTAAAAGAAATAGAAGAAAAGACAGGCAGAATAAAAAGATTCCGATGGGGTCCAAGGGAGATTGATATAGACATCATTTTTTATGGAAAAACTATAATAGAAACAAAAGAGCTGATTATACCCCATCCAAGAGCTCACGAAAGGGATTTTGTCCTGAAACCACTGTCAGACATTCAACCTGACTTTCTGCATCCTGTCCTGAGAAAAACAGTAAAAGAGCTACTACTTAACCTGAAACACAGAAGCATCATAAAGAAACTGTAGTTATCCACAGGTTATCCACAGTGTAAGTGATTGATAAATATAAAAAACCAAAAAGTTATCCACATTTTCAAAAAATCGTTGTGGATAACTCGGCAAAAATTGTGGATAACTCAAGAAATTCTGTGGATAACTCGGCTTACTTTAGAAAGTTATCCACAGGGTTAAGTGACTGATAAATATAGAAAGTTAGTAGTTACTGACCTGTAAGTGTTGTAATATAAGAACTTTTTAAAATTTGAGTTATCCACATGTTATCCACAGGTTATCCACATTTTTTCCTCTTTATAAGTTATTGAAAAACAAAGGATAATTTGAGTTATCCACATATCCACAGGCTATTATTATTCTTATTAATATATTTTTTAGAAAATAAAAATAAAAGAAAAAGAAAAAAATTAATGGGATAGAATCTCTGAAACAATCAGTGATTTAAGCTCTTCTTTATGGGGAATCTCTCCTATAAAACGGATATCTCCATTTATTGCAAGGGCTGGACACTGATACATACCAAGCTCATTTATACGGCTGTTATGGTCAAAAAGGTCTAAAAAAACAACCTCAATCACATCTTTCATATCTTCTATCTCAGACAGGACTTCTTGTAATAATTTGATTAATTTATAACACTCAGGACAGCTTTTTAGCTCTAAGACTTCTATCACGACCTTCTTCAAACTCACCACCACCTTCCCTTATAAATCTAATTTTCGTATTATATGCTGTTTATACCTTAGTATTTCAGGTACTCTCTGGCAGTGATATTTTCCGGGTCTAAAATCAGCACATCTAAAAATATTTTCTTAGCTTCTTCCTTTTTTCCTAATGAAAACTTAGACAGAGCTATCTCTATCAAAAAGTTTACATCTGTAGGATAGAGGGCAAGCATTTTCTGTGCTATTTTTATAGCAGTTTCATACTTTTTTTCCATTCTGAGGGCATAGCTCAGCCGTAGATTTCCGTAATAGTTGTAAAAGTCAGTATTGATTATCTGATAACAGATACTTTCAACTTCTGAAAACTTTTTCTGGGCAAGTAAAGGAAGTGTGTATCCCAGCTTTGCTTCCACAGAGTATGGTGCAGCCTTTATAGCCTTTTTGTAGTGAAACACTGAGTTTGCATACTTTTTCATCAGATAATAAAGCCATCCCAGTCTGAGATTTACTGTATATCCATCAGGATACTCGTTGTAAACAAACATAAGGGCTTTTATTGCGTTTTCGTAATCTCCTGTTTTTTCGTACTGATACGAGCGGTAGTAGGATTTTTTTATCTCCTGATAATCAAGTGCGTATAAACCGTTAATCAGCAGCAGGATTGTAAGCACAGCCATCCTTATCATCAGAAGTTAACCCCTGCAAAAAAGTAGAGTGATGTTGTTTTTACGTCAGAAGGATTATCTAACTCTTTGAATGTTTCTCTCTTCAGGCCTACAGTTATTGAGGAGTTTTCAGATATTTTGTATCTTATAGATGCGCCAAATCCGTTTTTGTATTTTTCAGACAGGTTGTAAACAGCAAATCCGTATTTCTTAACTGCAAATTCCTGCTCTCCAATCCATCCGTAAAGATTAAAACCAAACATTCCTGCATCAATGTTTAAACTGCCTTCAACAGAAAAGAAATTTTTGCCAAAACCTACGTCATCTGAAAGCCTTATGTAGTATCCTCTTGTCTCTAAATATATATCTCCTGCAGATGTTCCAGGAAACGAATAACCAAATTTTGGGGAAATCTGGTAAACCCACAGTCCTGTTGTGTTTGTAGTATAAGAAAAACTGCCCCTTCCCATACCTCTGTATATGTTTCTTATGTATGTTTTTTCTATGTTGTAATTGTCGTAGTATGACAGGGCTATGTCTATACTGTAATTGTAGCTGTTTAGTGTATAAAATTCGTATCCTCCTGTCAGGATAATACCGCCGTCAGTAGCAGAATCATCACTACTTATGTAATGCCCGCCTATTCTTACTTTTGTGTTTTTTACTGAGTAGTTAGTGTATAGAACAGTAAAATCCCACTGCTTCAGGCTTCCACTTCCTGTGTAGTTTATCTTTGTGTAATCAATCTCTCCTTCTATAGAATGTTCAAGGCCTATGCCAGCGTATCCGTAAATGCCCCCTATGTATCCGTCATCTTTAACAGCAGAGGATGAGTAGTCTATATAGCTGCCGTAAAAGGAAGTATTTATCAGCACATCTTCTGCATGTGATGCTGTAGCCATAACAGCAGAGATTAAAACTGTTGCAAGCTTTTTCATTTTAGCCCTCCTTACTGTGGATAAACTTTTTGAGCTTTATGTATGTGTCTTTAAATTTTATACTTTTTATGCCAACTGTTTCATCTAATTCTACCTGCACTGTTTCGTTTATGTTGAGCAGTTTTGATGTTATCTTACCTGTAATTTTCATGTTCTTTTCAAATTTTCCTGTGTACTGTATGTGGGACAGGTTGTGGTTGAAAGAGCTGAAAAACAGAATTAATGATTTTTTTATTCCACCAGTAACTACTTTTACCGGCAGAAAATCTTCCCATCTTAAGCCTTCCCTGTAAAACAGAGGCATCCGGGGTAGTGCAAGGAAAAACAGCTTCAGGTAAGGGTCTTCACCATCAATCCTGTAAAAGTAAAATGTCCCCTCATGTTTGCCAAAGTACAGCTGACCTTTTCCTGAATCAAAGTAAAATGTGCCGTCTGGAGCCATTTTTACTGTGAGGGATAGATTTTCCCTTTTTTCTCCTTTGATAACCTCGTACTCAAATGTGTAATCTAAAACAAATGTCATCTTTATTTCTATAGATTTATCAGGGAATACAGGCTCTACTATCTCGCCTTCCTTAGGAAGGTCGTTTGAGAAGAAGCGGTTTTGACTGATATAACTTACGAAGCTAAATGGGAGTGTGTATGAGCCTATATCTGCAGAAGGCTGAACTTGAATGTGTATGTGAGGTTGTGGGGAGTATCCAGAGTTTCCACACAGTCCCAGAAATGTTCCTACCTCTACCCAGTCTCCTTCTTTTACCTTTATGGAGTTTTGGGATAGATGGGATATTTCTACATAAAATCCTCTCTGGTCGTATATGATAACTAAATTCCCCCAGTTGTTTTCCCTGTCAACCTGACCGATAGGGTTGTCAGGAAGGTCTGATATAACCTTTACTACTCTACCTCTTACTGGAGACAGAACAGGTTTGCGGTATGCGTAGTAATCTGTTAACTGTTTTCCATCGTTACGGTAGGTTTTTCTGCTTTCATCTGTTATAACAAAGTCGTATGCATATCTCCAGTTCCCTTTGTGAGTCCATTTCCCGTTAAATCCCTGCCATACTGTCCATCTGCCTGAGAAAGGTAGATGTATTGTGTTGTAACTGCCTCTGTATCTTTTTATGTTTGTAAGGTAGAAGTCCAGTGTTTCTTCTGGTGTTTTTCTTATAACCTTTGCCACATAGGGAAATCCAAGAAGACCAAGAACATATATAAATGTGAGGGATATAAAGTTAAACGGCAGTGTAAAGGCTGGTATGCCGTAAAAAGACCAGAAGGTTTTTATTGCAGACAGCACTATGGTTGATATAACCACTCCTGTTAATGCAATAAAGTAGGATTTTATAGATGGGATAAGGAATATTCCTCCTAAAACCATTGAAATCAGTATAAAGTTAAAGTGGCTGATGTCTGAGAATGCTGTAGCAAAAGAGCCTGTTAAAAATGCAGCTGTTATCGTTCCTGTGTAGTATCCAACCACAGAAAGCATAAACAAAATACGGGACACAAGCAGTATAACCAGTGAAAACACAATCCCAACAAAAACATCAGGTAAAAACAGAATAGTCCCAAGGGATTTAAAAAAACCAGAAATCCAGAAGGGGAGGTAATTTTCTAAAAATGAGAAATTAATGTGTGGGTAAAGAGAGTTTACAAAAAGGTTTGTGTAGTTTGATACTGCAAGATAGATTGTTGAGCTTATCACAACAAACGGCAGGCTGAGAATAGGAATTTTTAGATAATAGGAAAATATACTGTGCAGCATAACAGAAAAAATCAGGGTGGTGATACTTGATGCAACAATAAAAAAGGCTGTTAATGGCGTCAGTTTAAACAGATATCCAATAGACAGTCCTACAAGAAGAGAGTTGTATGTGTAAAAACCTGTTTTTAAGAATGTTTCTCCGATACCTAAAAATCTCGCAAACAGGTATGCAGATATTATTGCTATGATACCTGCTCCCCCTAAATTGGGGTTTAGAAATGTGGCAAGGAGTATAACAAATCCTGCCACATAATTTTCAAGGAACAGAATCTCAGAGTAGCTGTTTAAAACTGCCTTTATCTGCTTTTTTATCTTTTCCATAAATTTATTTTATTTTTAATCTATCAGGAAGTCTTTCCCTTCTTTCAATGTCAGAGAGGTCTTCTTTTTCCCTTATAATTTCTACTGTCTGGTCTTCCATCACCATCACCACATTTGGTCTGTACTCAATAAACTGCATCCACTGGGTGTTGTTGTAAGCTCCTACAGGAGAAAAAATCAGTCTTGTTCCCCTTTTTAGAGGAGGCAGCATCGTTCCTTCATCTATTATGTCTATATTCATACATAGGGGACCATAAATAACAGATGGTTCGTTGCTTCCCTGCACCTCCCTGTCTATCTCTATATTGAACTTGTACCAGAATGCTGTAAACAGCAGATTAACCCCTGCATCTGCTATGTATGCTTTCCTTCCATCAGGGAGTCGTTTTGATGCAAACACTGTTGTTATAAGATACCCAGCCTCATCAACAATAGCTCTGCCTGTTTCTAAAATAAGCTTGGGAAAATCTCCCGGTCTGAGATTTGAGTATAGACTGTCTGTTATCTTTTCTGCAAACTCCTCAACAGGAGGAACTGCCACATCAGGGGGAAGATATGTACCTTTCAGTCTGTTTTTTGATGGAAATCCCCCACCAATGTCCAGGTACTCTATCTTAAATCCAAAGTTGTCCTCAATCTCGTATGCAAACTTTACCATTTTTTCAACTTCTTTTCCGTATGCTTCAGGCTCTAATATAAACGTTCCTATGTGGCAGTGAAGACCATTTAATACAAGTTTTCCTCCAGATGCTATCCTTTTTACAGCATCTAAAGCCTGACCTGTCTCTAAATTAAATCCAAATCTGTCCCACTGGGGATGAATTCCTGTATCCATGTTTATTCTGATGGCAACTTTTATCTGTTTTCCTATTTCATCAGCAATATGCTCAAGGTCTGTAATCTCATCAAAGTGGTCTATATGTATCTTTGCCCCCTCTAAAGCTGCCCTTTTTAAAGCATTTATAGTTTTATGGGGACCATTGAATATAATATCTTTTCCTTCTATTCCCATATTTCTTGCTTTTTCATACTCAAACTCAGACACAACCTCTGCTATAGCTCCTTCCTGATGAAGAACGGCACATACAGCCTTCAGATAGTTTGTTTTGTAAGACCATCCAAACTGAACGTTAGGATATCTGTTGGTAAATGCGCTGTATATCTGTCTGTATTTTTCTCTCAGCTGTTTTTCTGAAATAACGAATAAGGGAGAGCCGAATTTTTCCACAAGCTCAGAAATGGGAACCCCGTCTATATCTGTCCTGACTTTCCTTGCATACAGAGGGGAAGAGCCAAACTTGTTCATAAACCCTGTCTGAAGTTTTGTTATGACAGGTTTCTGATAAATCTTTTTCATCAGCTTTCACCTCTCGTTATCACTTTTTGAAATCTGTCCATATCTGTAACAAGGTCGTCTGTAAATCTCACATAAAGTTTTCCAGCTGGGTAATCTGCATACTGTTTTACAGGCAGGTCAAATGCTTTTCTTATGATGTTTGCTGCTATGTTTACGCCAACGCCAGTGGAAAAGTACGACCAAGCTGGGAATCGGGGATTTATCTCTATCAGGTATACCCTGTCTTCTTTTGTATCAACAATACATTCAAGTTCAAAAGCTCCTCTCCAGCCGTACTTTTCAATAAATTTCTGTGCAGCAGTGAGCATTTTCTCATTTTTTATTGTAACTCCTGTCCATATCTTCCCAAGCTCTGTTATCCACATCTTTTTTATTCCCACCATTCCTAAAGAATTTCCCTCTCCATCTCCAACTGCAACCACGTTCATTTCCTCTCCAGAAACTACCTGCTGAACAATTATTGGATATCCCCACTGGGCAACTATTTTGTTGTAATAGCTTATAGCCTCCTGTGTTGTGTAAGCCCTGTACGCCTTGTAGAAAGCTCCCTTTACCATGACAGGCAGGCCTATCTTCTCTACAGCCTTTATCAGTTCGTCATAAGATGAAACCACAGCTGATTTAGGGATGTCTATACCTATACTCTGAGCAATCTCTTCTAACCTGTCCTTTGCCCTCAGCTTAAACTGCTGGTATGTGGGAAGAAATGTTTTTATACCGTTTTTTTCTAACTCATCGGCATACTTTATCAAAACAGGAAGTTCTGCATCCAAAACAGACATAACAAAATCCAGACCGTAGTTATCTTTTATATAAATAAGTCTGTTTATAAAGGCGTCATGTCCTCCTGAAGGGTAAGGCATGATAAAGGATTTTTTAATAATCCAGTCCATATATATGCCCGGCTCCATAGCATCATATGCAAGACCTATTATCTGTGCTGAAAAATCTTCAGCTTCTGTGAGGCTTTTTGCTACTCCAATACCGGGACCTGGGTTGTCTACGGCGTTTATTCCTGAAACGGCTATCTTTAGCTCCATCTTTCTCTCCTAAAGAAGTCTGTAACTTCTCAGTTTTTCCACAAAATCAATAAGGTCTCTTTCTGCTTCTTCCTGAGACACCTCAAACTCTTCTGTAAGTTCCTTTACTATCTGTTCTGTTTCTTTTCCTTCTTTTAGCTTCTGAAGTATAAACAGTCCTGTCTGGTTTACTGTGAAGCTGTCTCCTGTTAATGGGTCAAAAACAAAACCTTCCTCGTTTATGGCAAGCTGCTTAATCCTGTTCATCTCAACCTCTTGTTATTATGTTATAACTATATAATATTGTCTGTTGATTTTTATGTAAAGTATCAAATTTAGGCCAAATTCTAATTCCTTTGAGATGGCTTTTTTAGTCGTCTTCATCTGGATGGTAGTGTTCCTTATTGTATTTTGATTTTTCCATCGCTTTTGTTCCTACGCCGTGCTCAAAAACTAACTTTCCACCTATTCTTCCCTGATATCCGACAGCACCTGCAACTAATATTCCGGCTAACAGATAAATGATAAATATTTTGTTATTTGGCCTAAGGTGCAGAAATGTTCTAATTATCCCTAAGACAGTAACTATCCACGGCAGAATTTCTCCTATCTCCTCGTGCTGCTCTAAAATCTCATAAGCTGCCGTTCCCTTTATAGCATCTTCAACTAACTCTTCTGCTTCGTGTCCTGTAAACATAGCTCCCCATACTGCGAAAACGCCAAACAGGATAGTCCAGAAACCTGCATGTTTTAGACTTTCTTTTCTGAAAACAAAACCTAATATGTCAAACAGTACACCTGTCAGTATGAGTGCAATGGCAAAATGAACCATCGGTGGATGAAACTGTGCTAAAAATTCCATAACAGCCTCCATTTGTTTAGATATATTTTTAACTTACTGAGCATATTTTAACTATCAAGGGGCATAAAGCCCCTGCTGTTTAAGTTTTTCTTATCTTGTAAACAAACTTGTAAACGATAGGAAGGAGAATCAGCGTCAGGAATGTTGATGTAAATATACCTCCAATAACGACAACAGCAATAGGTTTCTGAATCTCTGAACCTATGTCGTGGGTGAACAGTATGGGAACCAATCCTAAGGAAGCAGCTGTTGCTGTAATCAGGATAGGCCTGAGTCTCAGCCTTGCTGCTCTATTTATTGCTTCTTCAATACTGAATCCTTCATCTAACATCTGTCTGATGTATGAAACTAGAACAACCCCGTTAAGGGTAGCTATACCAAACACTGCTATAAATCCTATTGCAGCTGGAACAGAAAGGTTAAATCCAGATATGTAAAGGGACAAAATTCCTCCTATGGTTGCAAATGGAACATTAAGCATGATTATAAGTGAGTCCCTAACAGTGTTGTAGTTCAGGTAAAGGAGTATGAATATCAGCAGTATGGCTATGGGAACAACGATTGACAGTCTTTTCATTGCCCTTTCCTGATTTTCAAACTGACCTGCAAACTTTATAAAGTATCCTTCCGGTAGTTTTACGTTCTGATTTATCTTTTCTCTGAGTTCTTTGATAAATCCTCCAAGGTCTCTGTCTTCAATGTTCATCTGAACAAGGGCATATCTGAGGCCATTTTCATGCCTGATTTTTGAAAATCCCGGTACTATCTTCACCTGTGCCACATCCTGAACTCTCAATATAGTTCCGTCATCTTTTTTAAGTAGAGGTATATTTTTTATTTTTTCTACCCTGTCTAACTGTTCTTCCGGTAATTTTATCATAACAGGAAAACTGATAAGCCCTTCTCTTAGCTCATTTACCTGAACACCAGCTATAAAATCTCCAACAAGGCTCAGCAGTCTTTCTACAGTGTAACCGTACCTGTAAAGTTTTTCGTAATCTGGGATTATCTGCAGCTGCAGTCTTCCTGACTGTATCTCTGTTTCCACATCAACAGCTCCTTTTATACCTTTTGCAACTTCTTCCACCTTCATTGCTATCTGGTTTATCTTTTTTAAATCATCTCCAAATATCTTTACTGCTACTGTTGCTCTGACACCAGATAGAAGCTCTTCAATTCTCATTGCTATAGGCTGTGTAAACACTAAACCTGCAACAGGAATGTCCTTCAGCTTCTCCCTCAGTGCCTGCTCAAACTCTTTTCTTGTTCTAAACTCTTTCCACTGGTTGTAAGGCTTTAGAAGTATCCATGTTTCCATGTAAGAAACATCTGTAACTTCTCCTTTTTCTGCCCTTCCTACTGTAGTAAAAGCATTTGTTACCACATCAAAGGACTTTGCCCTTTCTTCTATGATGTTTGCCAGTCTTTTTGCCTCTTCCCTTGATATGTTTGTATCAAGGAAGACTTCAAGCAGGACAGCTCCTTCGTCAAGCTCTGGTGTAAACTCTGTTCCTACTTTTGTCAGCAGATATACAGAGCCGCCAAACAGTATAACTGTCCCTATAAACAGGGCTAATCCTATCTTCATAGCTCCTTTTAGTACTTTCAGATATATTTTTTCTATAAAATCCATAATCAGACTTTTTTCACTGCCTGGTTTCAGTCCAAAGTAGGCAAGAACAGGCATAAAGACATAGGCAACAAACAGGGATGCACCTAAGGCTGCAATAATTGTGAGAGCAAGAGGTTTAAAATATTTCCCTTCAACTCCTTCAAAGCTAAAAATAGGTAGAAAAACAACAATTATTATAAGAATTGCAAAAAATACTGGTCTTGTTATCTCCTGAACAGACAGCTTTATTATTTCTAATCTGTAGTTTCTGTCTTTAAACTTTTCTCTGCTGTGGCTTATATGTCTGAAAATGTTTTCTATCACCACAACGGTAGCATCTGCAAACAGACCAAGACCGATAGCCAGTCCTCCAAGGGACATAAGG
>JALSNI010000058.1 GCA_026987075.1 Persephonella sp.
AAAATATACCTCCGATATTTCCCAAAAGTAATATCGTAGTGCAAACGGGATTTTTGGGGGTAAAATCCAGATTTTATGCGGTTTTGAAGGCAGTCAAGGGACTTACAGTTTTATAAAAATCCCTTGGCTGTTTTGTAAAATACAATACAGAAGTTATAACATTTTACTTTGGACTGAGAACCATAGAAAAAGGACTGGGAAAGGGTTAGTCAGTTATGACATCTACTGTGAAGTTATATCCATAGTTTTCTTCTAAATAATCATAAACAGCATCCATAATTGAAATTCTTTTTTTCTCTGGGATTTTTTTATGAATATCAATAGTAAGAGCATATAAAGGTTTTATAAAAGTATCCTCTTCTGTTATATCTCTTATGTCTATTTCATAATTGCCTTCCACACCAAGGTTTTTCAGCAATAATTTCACGTCATTAATTATTTTTTTTGAATCTTCTTTTTTTGTTATCTTAAAATTTTTATTTATAACAGCCATAACAAACTCCTTACCCTATTCTTGAAATAAATAAATGGACGTTTTTAATATATGTTTTAAGTGCTCTCTTATCAACAGTCTTCAATTTCTTAAATTCAGATTTCTGCCTGTAATCAGCATCATTTCTCATAGTTTTTAACTCTTCAAATTTTTTTGCTTCTTTAAGTTTCCCCATATCTGCCAAAACTTTAGGAATAAAATGGTGTATATTTTTACCTTTAAAGTTATAACCTTGTTTTGACAATCTATCTTTTAAATGCCAGATTAATCCATAATAAGCCCTACTTATACCTGTTCTTATGTAAAACTCTTTCTTTTGTCCTGAATAGTCGTCAACACTATTTAAAATATCCTCTGCAACCTTTAAAAACCCTTTACTCATCTCCTTCCTCTGTTTCTTCTTCTGCAGTTAGATATTTAATCACATCATCAATCAGGTCTTTGCCTATCTTTTCTATTTCAGCATTCAGGTTTATATTAACCTGATAAAAATCCTTTAATTACTTTTTGTGGCACATCTGACATAAATATCTATCTCCTGTGTAATCGTTATTGAACATGAATTTGTAGTTTGATGCGTGGGGATTGTGGCAGCTTGAGCATACCAGTTCTCTTCCCGGTCTTGATGGGTCTGGTCTACCCCTCGTTGGATGTGATTTTCCAAAAACAAACCCAGCTAATACATGGGTTCCTGATGCTTTTTCTGCATGACATGAAGTGCAAAGATTCCATATAGGTTTTTTTAGGAAAAAAATGTTGTTTGAGGAGTGGGGGTTATGGCATATGTTACACTGACCTGTAGAAGTGGGTCCATGGACATACTTTTTGCTCATCCATACTCTTTTTCTGTATTCATGGCAGGAAAAACATTTTTCTGAAATGGGGAAAGGTGTTTCGTATCTCTGATAGGAAAGGCCAACGTCTAAATGACAGTAGTTACATGCCCAATTTGCTGATGGTGCATGGACTTTTTTTCGTGAGGTCAGGACTTTATGACAGCTGTAACATGGAGATTTCTCTGGAGATTCAGGTATCATTTCTTCTGGAAGAGAGCTCATGTCGTGACATTCTTTACATCTATCTTCATTGCTTCGTGTGTGAAATGGTTTTTCTTCAAATTTTGCAGGTGGTTCTTCAGACTGCTTGTAGAGTATGGAATATCTGAATATCTCAACAGTTTTCTTTTTCTGTTTTCCATCCTGGTCTGTGTATGTTATTTCTACGATGTTTTTCCCTGGTTTTATTTTTAATGCTTTGCAGTATACATTCCTTTCTGGATTCATACCGAACATAAAGAAACTTTTGCCCACCTTAAACTCAAGACTAACACCATTTTCTATTTCATCTTCTGATAGTTTCACAGATATAGATACAAATTCTTCGTTGTGTATGCTGTTTTTGATAGGAGCTAAAATTTCAAAGCCTTCTGTTATGTGAATAAGTATTGTAAAAATAATAAATATCTGGCTGAAGTTTTTCATTTTTTCCCCCAGTTATAAGGAAAATTATAAAAAGTATAAAAACTATTTTATATTATTTTTTATGACACATATTACAAAGCTGACTAAATGGTTTTAATAGCATGAAATTATTGTCTGAATTGTGGGCTTCGTGACAGCTAATACAGGACAGTTCTCTATCTGGATTTGAAGGGTCTTTATATCCTTTTGTAGGATGTGGTCTTCCTAAAAATGTAAATACAACGTGACCTCTTAGAACCTTGTCTTCATGGCATGTGGTGCATAAGTACCACGCAGGTTTTCTCAAAAAGTATCTGTTTGGAGATGAGTGAGGATTATGACATTTATCGCACATCCCTGCCACTACTGGGTCGTGGTGAAACCTCTTATTATCCCACTCTTTTCTCTTTTTCTTATGACATCTGTAGCATTCATCTCCTTGAGGTTCTGGCCAGATAAATCTGGACTTACCTTCTAATCTTCTGTTTAATCTTCCAGTTTTTCCTGTGTGACAAGCCGTAGCACACAGCCAGTTTTTAGCAGGTGCATGCTTATATTGATATCGTTCTGTTAATTTTTTGTGACACTTGTAACAGTTGGATTTTGTTATGTCTTCAAAGGCAACTCCTTTTTTTTCATTTACTTTCATATCATGGCATTGAGAACACACTTTTTCGTTTTTTTCTTTGTGAAAAAAAATTTCTTTATATTTAGGTGGAGGATATTTGTAAGCTCTAAGAATTGGTGAGGCTAAATATATTTCTACAGATTTTTTTATTGTTTTCCCTTCTGTGGTTTCTGCTAACACTTGTATTATGTTTTTACCGTATCTCAGGTCAATAGATTTACAGTAGAAACCTTTATCTGATTTTATCCTGAATCTGAATCGTTCCTTTTTCTTCTTTGGTTTTTTCCCATACATCAGTTTTTCGTCTGGGTCAAGCTCAAATACTTGAAAGTATGTGATTATTTCTAATTTTTTTATTTTTTGTGTGTTTATTTGCACAACAATAGATGCTGTGTCTTCATAGTGTATGCTGTTTTCTATAGGTTGTATTATTCTAACAGGTTCGTTGGGAACGACGGTCAGGTTCAGTCTAAAAACTTTGTCTTCTTTTGCTACTGTAACAGCAAAAATGATAAAAAACGCCACTAAAATTTTTACTGCTTTTCTTTTCATTTTCTTCCTATTTAAAGCTTTTTATTTAAATTCTTCTCTGATTTCTCCAACATTTTTGACAGGTGTTATTCTGTCATATTTAAATTCATCATGGCATGCTGGAGAGCATGAACCTCCTGTTTTTGTCTTCTTATATCTTATTGGGAACAAAATGCCGTTAAAATCTGTGTATTTCCCTATCATTGTAGGCCATTTTGATGCGTGGGGGTCATGGCATGCAATGCAAGTCCTTCCTTTTTTACCCTGTGTATGTCTCCAGTGGAGATTTTCGTCTCCATTTCTGAATTTTGTTGCTTTTGTTGTTCTCTTCTCAGTAAACCGTTCTTTTTCTTTGTGGCATGTGAAACACATTACTTCTCCAACTTTCAGCCCTGTAAGGTAAAACTCTGTAGGGAAAAACTTTTTCAGAGCATATGGGTTGTCTGAGCCGTGAGGATTATGGCAGGCTGCACATCCACCTTTTTTCTCCACTTCTTTGATTGGCTTGTGCCAGTATTTGTTTTCCTGTAGATGTTTTTTCATGTTAATCAGTTTTTCTCCTGTTTCTTTCTTTTCCACTTCTTTGTCATGACAGGATAGACACTGCTGTACCATGGGTTTTTTCAGCATTATCCTGTAATTAGAACCGTGAATGTTGTGGCAGTTTGCACATTCGTCCTTGTCATAAACGGCGTCGTGTTTTACTTTTGCTGTTTTTATAAGCTGTTTTAAATCTATCTTTCTTTTTATTTTAGGGTCTTTTACTTTAGAGTGACAGTCTATACAAAAGTCCATCTTCCAATCTAAAGATGTTATTAGCAGATGTTTATAGTTTGAGGTATGGGGGTCATGACAGTTAAGACAGTTTTGGTTTACAGGTTTGTGTTTGTATTTAACATTTATATCAACAATCTTCTTGATTTTAAGTTTTTTTGCTTTTTCAGGAGAATGACAGCTTATACAGAGGAGAGGGACTGTCTTTGCTTTGAGGAGTTTTTGAGTATTGGATTGGTGAGGGTCATGACATTTCAGACATTCTCCTTTTTTTATAGGTTTATGGTCGTATTTTTTTGTATATCTTTCTTTGTGGCAGGAATAGCACAGCTCATCAACTCTACCTTTTGTTAATGGATATTCTTTACCTATTTTTATAACTTTTCCATGTTTGTCAACCTGATGACATATGGCACATGCACCCATTTTAAATGGTCTGTGAAGCACCTTTTTCAGCGGTAGAAACTCTTTCGGGTATTCTTCTAAAGGTAGAGGTTTTATGACTCTTTTAGGTTTTGGTTTTGGTGCTTTAGCTAACTTTTCTTCCTTTTTTATCTCTTTAAGCTCTTTTTCTAACTCTTTTATTTCTTCTTTTTCCTTTTCTTCTTCTGGTAGTTTTAATTTGGATAGTTCTATTTCTTCCATCTCCTCTATGTGAACCACACCGTATATATCTCCAGGGTGATGTTTTTCAAAGAAAAGGTTGTGAACTATGTTTTTTAGGACAAGGACTGTTTTTTGGGGTATTCTTTTTTGCCATGCATAATAGCCAATAGCTGGAAAAACGACAAGTATAAAAAAAGCTGTCATAATAAGTATAAATTTTTTTGACCTGAAAACTTTTAGCATCCCCATTAATTTTTTTAGTTTTCCCATTTTCCTTCTCTCTAATGCCCAGTTTTTTCTTTGCTTTTTTTCTCAAGTATCTCAATAGATTCTTTTATCAGTTCTTCAGACTCTTCAATCAGCTTATGTTCTGGAGGTGGTGGGGGCAGATACTTTCCTAAATCTTTATGTCCAACATGTTTATGGCAGTCTACACAATGGGCTTTGTCTTTGTGTTCTCCTATCTTTACAACTAATTTCCCTGAAAAATATGCTTTATGGGCTATAAATGCCCTTTTCTTGTTCATAGTGGCAGCAAGAAGGTTCTCATGACAGTGAAGACAACCACTGTCATAAACAAAATGTCTTCTATGTTCTCTTTTGCCATGCCAGTCAATAGCATCAGGGTTTTGAAAAACATAAACTTTAAAGTCGTGAAGCCCAACCTGAACTTTGTTTAACAGATAATGTATTGTAGATTTGTGGTTCAGATGACAATCAGTGCAATGGGCAACAAAACCTGAATCACCCCATCCTCCGTGAATATCTTTTGAGTAAGCCTTATACATAGGAACCATAACGTGACAGGATTTGCAAAATTGGGCTCCACCAGTTAACTTGACAACTTCAACGATAACATAAGAAATAACGAGGCCAGCCAGAAGACCAGCCCCTAAAAGAACTGTTCCAATAAATACCTTTTTCCTTCTGCCTACTTCCTCTGTAGGTTCTTCTTTCTTTTCCTCTGTCCCCATCCCTCGTTTCCTCTTTATTACCTCTTATTGATTACAGGATTTTCTCTGTCGTAATACCTCCGTGGATGACACATAGGAGCACAGGAACCGCCTGTTTTTGTCGGTATGTATCTGAGAGGAGCTTTAATCTTTCCAAATTTCATATACTTTCTTATGTGGTGCGGTGTTCCTTTTGTTGCATGCCAGTCATGACAGGCTCTGCATGTCCTACCTTTTTTCTGGTTAACATGGACATAATGTAGATTGACCTCTCCATTTCTGAAGTTTGTTGCTGTTTTTGTGAGGGGTTCTGTAAATCTTTCTGTTTCGTGACACATGAAACATATATACTGGTTTATATTAAAGCTTGCGTAAAATGTTTCTGGGAATGGTAGTTTCAGCATTCTAAAGTTGTCAGAACCATGTGGGTTGTGGCACATTGCACAGTCTCCCCACTGGATTGGGCCGTGCCAGTCAGGATTTTCATCAAGATGTTTCTTCATATTCATAAGAACTGTTCCATCTTCATCCCTTTTTAGAGGTTTGTTGTGACATGTAAGACATACATCCATTGCTGTTGGTTTTCTGAGGAACTTTTCGTTTTCTGAAGCATGGGGATCGTGACAGTTGAGACATCTATCCTTAATAAATACGGCACCATGTTTGTTTTTTACCTTTTCTACCCACTCTTTTTTGTCAGCATGACAGGATACGCAAAGGTCAAATCTTCTGTCTGCAAACAATCTGTATCTGTGGTCTTCCTGATGGGGGTCGTGACAGTTTATACACTGGTCTTTTACTGGTGGGTGCATATATGGTTTAGATGTAAACTGCTTCTTCTTATCTTCGTGACATGCAAAACATAGGTCGTTAACAGATTTTGCCTTTAACATTCTCATCGTGTCAGATTGGTGAGGGTCGTGACATGCAGTGCACATGCCTGCAGCGACAGGACCGTGAACTCTGCTTTTGGTATCCTTTCTTTCATGACACATGTAACACAGGTCAGGAGGTTCTTTTGAGAGGGCATATTTGTTACCGTCTTTTTCTACGTGACATATCTCACACTGTCCTATCTTGAAAGGCAAATGCTGAACTTTCTTATTAGGAACTATCGGCGGCTGTTCTTTTTTCACTGAAGCCTCCTGTTTAGAGGAACTTTTTTCCGTTTGAGCAAATGCAAAGTTAATAAAAACTAAAATTAACAGAAGCCTTAAACCTTTAACCCTCTTTCTCATCCTGCTGCTCCTTTATTATTTGGTTTTGAGAATTCCAATTCATTGATTTATGTCAATTAAAAATATATTTTATATAGTTACCATATCAAATACAAAAGAATATGTATTTATTATTAACCATTATTAATTATTAATAATTATCAATAATAAGCTGTGTATTGAAATATATTCTTATATCGCTTATATTAAACAATATAAACTATATTTTAGGCTTGACAGTTTTTATTTTAATAATTATTATTATTAATATCAAGTGCAAAATATAATAAATGCAAGGGGTAGGTGGTGGAGAACTTAAGTGAATATTACGTAGGGAGGTATAGAAGATGAAGAGGCTTGTATTGAGCGGTATAATTGCCGCAGTTGGTATTATGACAACAAGTTCATTGGCTCTGATTGATGGTTCTAAACACGACCTTTCAGACCCAAATAACAAAATCAGAGCAGCAAATCCAGCAGACGTTAATAACGAAATCTGTGCATTCTGTCATACTCCTCACGGTTCTAACACAGACTTTGTGGGAGCTCCATTGTGGAACAAAGCTATTGATACTACTGTCACCTATCAGGTTTACGGTGGTGGACAGACAACTGGCGGGACAACAGTTGACCAGCCTGGTGATGTTTCAAGGGCATGTCTTTCCTGTCACGATGGTGTAAACGCTATCAACTCTATAATCAACCTTCCCGGTTCAGGTGGATGGTCTTCTACAGGAAATCTGATTGCATTTACAACTGACGGTGGAGCGACTACAATTCCAGCAGGAACAGCAGCAACAATGCCTCCTGGAATTACACAGATTGGAACAGACCTTAGAAATGACCACCCAGTTGGTGTAATGTATAGAGGTGATGATGCTAATCCACCTGCAAGTCTCGTTCCTACAAATACAGCTCTTCCTGCAGGTTTTGTTATAGCGGGAGACAGAGATGGTAATCCTGGTCCAACAGTCGGAGACTTACTGAGAGGTGGAAAAGTTGAGTGCGTATCCTGTCACGACCCACACCTTGGAGAAAATCCAACGTTCCTGAGACTGCCTAACGACAACAGTGCGCTCTGTCTGACATGTCACGCAAAATAATAGGAAAAGTTTTAGTTCTATTTGTAATAGGGATATTTATCTATTCGTGTGGTGGGGCCAAGAAACCTCAGAAAATAGAAAAGGTATTCTGGCCCCTTCCCCCTGAAGAACCAAGGATACTTTATCTTGGCAGTTATCATGGGGAATCAGACTTTAAAGGAAGAAGTGCCCTTGATGTGTTGTTAGGTGAACCTGAAAGAGAGATTCCTAAAAACCTGATAAAACCCTATGGCGTGGCTGCAAGATTTGGAAGGATTCTGGCAGGGGATACCGTAGCTGCCGTCGTGTTTGTTATTGACCCTAAAGGTAAGAAGGTTTCTTTTATTGGTGATAAAGCGATGGGAAAATTGAGAATTCCTGTTGGTATTGATATAGATAAGGAAGGCAAGGTTTATGTCGCTGATGCAAGGAATCAAAGGGTTTTTGTGTATGACCTGAAAGGAAAATTTAAAACGGCTATTGGTGAGCCAGAAGGCCCTGGTAAATTGGAAAGACCAGCTGGTATAGCTATAAATGAAAAAAATCAGAGATTATATGTTGTTGACGTTATGGACCACAGGGTAAAGGTCTATTCCCTTGTTGATGGTAAGTTCTTGTTTGCATTTGGAAAAAGAGGAAGAAACCCCGGAGAGTTTAACTTCCCAACAAACATAGCTGTAGATAGGAGAAATGGTAATGTTGCCGTTGTTGATACTATGAATTTTAGAGTTCAGATTTTTAACCAGGATGGTAAGTTTCTCAGAACTTTTGGGAAGTTAGGTATAGTTCCAGGAACATTTGCAAGACCAAAGGGTATAGGTATAGACAGTGAAGGACACATATACGTAGCAGATGCTGCCTTTAATAATGTGCAAATATTTGATGATAAGGGAAATTTACTGCTGTGGATAGGAAAGTTTGGTTTTGGACCTGGTGAGTTTAACCTTCCTGCAGGGCTATATGTTGATAGGGCAGATAGGATTTATGTTGCGGATTCAATGAACAAAAGAGTGCAGGTATTCCAGTATTTGAGTGAAGCCTGGAAGAAAAAGTATCCAGAAAAATACAGGGAGCTAAAACTTTATAAACCTTCAAATCTCAAAAAAACCCAGGAAAAATAACAATGATTTTTCCTTATATATTTCTGTTTTTCTTAATGACTGCTTATTTATATGCTGCTGAAGATTTTGTTTCCCTTCCTGTGGAGGAAGGAGGGGAATATGAAAAAGGGATAAGAGCAACAAAACACAACCTTGCTGAGTATAAAGGTAAATTCCTGAACCCGAACATAGCAGGAGAATATAATCTTGCCCTGTGTATGTGGTGTCACACCCAGAATATAGATGTTACCTTTGTGGATGTTGAATACAAATGGGACCCGGAAAAAGAAGTAGATAAATTCCCTGTTTATGGACAGACAAAAAAAGGGCCGGTATTGAAGAGTGTAGCCCCATCTTCAATGGTATGCCTCAGCTGTCATGATGGAGCAAATGCTCCAAACATCACTTTTGGAAAGTCTTCTACAGGAACAAGTGTTCACAGTCATCCAGTGTTTGTTATTTACCGGAAAGACAGAAAGTATCTCAGACCTTACAACAGTCCGCTTATAGGATGGGAAGGTAAAAAACATTTTGTTTATGACCTGATTAAGGATTACAACGGAAGGTTGCAGTGTGCAAGCTGTCATGACCCACATACAACCAATCCACTGTTTTTAAGGTCAAAAAACAGGGGAAGTAAACTGTGTACAGGATGCCATGCGTTATAAACTGATACTATTTTGCTTGTTTATATGGATGTTAGCATCTGTTTCTGGGAAGGAGTTACTGTTTCCAGAGCCAAAACCAGGCATAAAGCCACACATAAAGTATGTGGGACAGGTTCCCCCTTACGATTATGAGAAGAACAGTAGTTTCTTTGAAATTATATTTGGGGAGGAGAGTGAGCTTGCGAATCCAGACTTTATAGGAAAACCATACGGTGTTGTTTATGCAAGAGGATTCCTGTTTTTTACAGATACAGCCCATGGGGTAATTTTTTCTTATAGCTTCAAGACAAAAAATCTCAAAATTTTAGAACTTCCCATTAGACTTAGACTTCCTATGTGCCTTGCCTACTCTAAAAAGCTAAATGTTCTGTTTGTTTCTGATGCAACCTTAAAGAAAGTCTTTGGATTTGACAGTAAGGGAAGACTTGTTTTTGCTGTAGGAAAGAGAGGTGAGTTTAAAAAACCAGTTGGTATAGCAGTTGATGACAACTTAGAAAGGGTTTATGTAGTGGATACCTTTGACCATAGAGTAAAGGTTTATGACTTTAACGGCAATTTTATCAGAGGATTTGGACATAGAGGTGATAAAGACGGAGAGTTTAACTATCCTACAAACATAGCTGTTAACAGAAAGAATGGAAATATCTATATTACTGATACCCAGCTTTTCAGGGTTCAGGTTTTTAATAAAAACTTTGAGCACATTACGACTATAGGCGGTAATGGTAACATTCCTGGCAGATTTGCCCGTCCTAAAGGCATTGGTGTTGATAGTGATGGGAACATATACGTGGTTGATGCGGCTTTTAATAATTTCCAGATTTTTTCCCCAGAAGGAGACGTTCTTTATTACATAGGAGAAGCAGGAACGCAGCCTGCGAAATTCTTACTTCCTGCAGGTATGTATATAGATGAGAATGATAGGATTTACATTGTGGATTCATTCAATAAAAGAATACAGATATTCCAATATTTAAAGTGAAGGAGAAATGATGAAAAGATTTTTATGGTTATTTTTAGTTTTTATCTCTTTGGCTCAGGCTTATCAGGATTTTAGCTGGAAAATAGACCCACAGCTTAAAAAGAAAGTAGTAGCAGAAGTGGGAAATAAGAAGATAACAGAGATGGACGTCCAGAGATATATGAAGGTGCTCCTTCCTATGAATTTTTATCACAGAAACATAACAGAAAAAAAGAAAAGAGAGCTTAGGAAAAAAGCTCTTGATTATTTGATAAATAGAGAGCTTCTATACTATGAGGCAAAGAAAAAGGGAATAAAAGTGCCTGAAAAACAGATAGACAAGCTGATAAAAGAGTTAGAAAAGAGATACAAATCAAGAGAAAACCTTGAAAAGATGCTAAAGGAAACTGGTATAACTTTGAAACAGTTTAGGGAAGAACTGAAGAAAAGATTGATGATAGACAAGCTCCTAAGTAAATATGTAAGTGTAAAACTAACAGATAAGCAATTGGAAGAATACTATCAGAAAAATAAATATAAGTTTAAAGAGCCAGAAGCGCTGAAAATTAGATACATATACATAAAGGTTGACCCTTCAAAGCCTAAAGGAAGACAGATAGCAAGAGAAAGGGCAGAAAAGGCTTATAAGGAAATAATCTCAGGGAAAGATTTTGGAGATGTAGCATACAGATATTCAGACGACCTGAGCAGAATAAAAGGAGGAGAAATAGGATTTGTCCACAAAGGAAGGTTTGAGAAAAAAGTGGAAGAAGAGATATACAAGCTAAAAGTTGGACAGATAAGCAAAATAATAGAAACAGAGCTTGGATTTCACATAATAAAAGTTGAAGGTAAAAGACCTTCACGAATTGTCCCCTTTAAGCAGATAAAAGATAAACTTAAGAAGGAACTTACAGAAAAACTGAAAAGAGAAAAGTATGAAGCTCTGCTAAAAGATGCAAAAAAAGATTTAAAAGTGGTAGTTTACGATAAATAACCAATTGGTGGGAAGGGATGAAAAAGAGGTACCTTATCACTGCACTTATTACGGGGGTGGCATTAACAAATGTAAGCACATTGAACTATTTTGCCATATCAGCTTCTGCTTCTTCTCAAGGATATCAGGCAGAGAGAAGTAAAAAAACAAAAAAAGACAAACCATCAAAAACAGAGAAAATTTTACCTGATATTTATAGAGTAAGAATGTTAATTGCCCAGAATACTACTTCAGTAAAAAAAGAGAAAGCTTTTAAAACCCAAAAAGACAAGTATTTCTATTCACTTCAGTTAGGAACTTTTAAAAAAAGAAAAAATGCTGAAAAATTCTTAAAGAAACTACCAAAAGAACTGAGAGACAGTGCTTTTATATATAAGACGGATAAAGGATACTATACAGTAAGATATGGACTTTTTGATAACTACAACCTCCTGAAAGAAATACAGGAGAAACTTCCTGTCAGTTCTATTATAGTAAAAACAGATATAACAAAAGTTGCAAAAAAAGAGGAAATAGTTGCAGAAGAAAAGAAAATTGTAGAAAAAGTTAAAAAGAAGGTGGAAAAAACTGAAAAGAAAGAAGAAAAGATAACCATAGAGGAAGAAGAAAAAATTATCCCTGAATTTGAAGAAGAAGAGATAAGTCTATTTGAAGAAGAAAAAACTGAAATTCCTTTATATAAAAAGGTAATAGGTGCTGTTTTCTTTGTTCCAGCTTACATGCTTACCCATAAACAGAGAGGTTTTTGGGGAAAGGTTGAGTTCACATACAAGATGGAAAATTATAAAGACCCTTATAGAAAGACAACAAGAAAATCTTTTAGACAGTATTACGAACTAAACTATGAAGGTTATGTATACAGCCCAAGATTGCTTACTTATAAGTTGGGTGGTAACTTTATCAGAGAAGATTCCTCTCAGAAGACAGGAGGTTCCAAAACAGATACCACTTCTAAACTTATTGGTTATGACATTGAATTTAACATATTGAAAAACTCAAGATTTCCTGTAAATCTTTTTGCCAGAAAAACCCAGTCTCCCCTATGGTATACATATTATGACAGAACATCTTATATAGAAAGGAAAACTGATACATATGGTCTTTTTGGAAGTATAAGGCTTGTAAATTCCAATGTTAACTACAGCTATAGAAAATCAAAATCAAAATCTGTAGGTATAGATTTCTCTGAAGACAGGAAATCTGAAGAGTTTTCATTTGGTTATGGAAAAAATTGGATTAATAAATATTTGAATATAGCTTACAAAAAAAACATAGACGATTACATACAGAGATATCCTAACATATCTTCTTACAGGAAAGTATATCAGGACATAAATAACTTTAACATGGATTATAGATGGAAAATCTCCAGAAAATCAAACGTAAATTCTAATCTTAGATACTATAGTAACTCCTACTCAAACATAAAAAATCTGACAGGAAACGTTAATTATATGTGGATGCCTTCTCAAAAATTAACTGCCAATTTTGGATTGTCAGCAACAAGGTCTGACTCAAAAAATTACCAGTTAACATTTTTTTCTTTTAATGAGAGTCTGTCATATGTAATCAATGAAAACTGGAATATGAACCATAATCTTATTCTGTTTACTTCTTCTGGAACCAATGCAAACCAAAAACTTCTCAATACAGGGGTGAACATCAGTTATAACAGAAATCTGTCAGAAACCTTTTCTGTTTTTGGAGGAACAGGTTTGTCAGGGCAGATTGAATCTGGAAATGTAAATAGAGTAGGGGGAACAGTATCGGTAAATGGAGGGATAAACAAGAGGTTTTCTTTTTTAAATTCAGACTTTACGCTTTCAGGTTCTGCATCTGAATATAATTCCAGCAAGAATGATAAAAGCACCACATACAACATAAATGAGCGTTTTAATGCGTACCTTCTAAACAACCTAAGGTTTGAGCACAGCATCAATTATTACTACCAGGACAGTAAATATTACAGACCTTCTGGGGGATTTTCTAAAACTAACTATGATAATCTTGAAGTATCAAATGCCCTTAGGTATAGGAAACTTCTCGGATGGAAAGGAAAGTTAAGCTCAGTTATAGGTATGAAATACTATTATGGAAAAAACAGACCAGAAAGGATATATCCTTATGCAAATTTAAACATTAGTTATAAACTTACGAGGAGACTTTTGTATAAGTTGTCTCTTGACGTCCATAGAGACTCTTACTACAACACAAACTATGCCACTTTATCTACAGGTATTGATTACAGAATTAGAAGCCTATTCTTCAAATGGGATTTCCAATACTTTTATGAAGATAACAAAAACTACGGCAAAAAGCATAACTACATAACCCAGTTTAAAGTTTACAGAGTTTTCTAAGGAGATAAACATGAGATATATGTTTATTTTATTTATTATGCTTACTGTTTCTCTGAAAGCAGAAGAAAGGCTTGTATGGCCTCCGCCGCCAGATACTCCCAAAGTACAGTTTATAAGAGAAATCAAAAAAATTGAGGATTTTGAGGAAGATAAAGGTTTTTTCAGTAGATTTTTAGACATAGTTTTTGGGAAAAAGAAAAAAATTATGGTAAAACCTTTTGGCTCTTACATAAAAGGAAATAAACTATACTTCACAGATACAGGTTCAAAAGCTGTATTTATATTTGATTTCAAAAGAAAATCAGTAAAAATTATTGACCATATTGGGGATTATGCTCTTTCTTCTCCTATCGATGTCGTTGTAGACAGTAAAGGAAGAATTTATATCTCTGATTCTGTTTTAGGAACGGTTTTTATAACAAACGAAGACGGAGATTTCCTTGGGAAAATAGGTTCTACAACTATAATCAGACCTACAGGGCTTGCCGTAGACAATAAGAGAAACAGGCTGTTTATCACAGATACTGTAGGTGGAAAAATATATGTTGTTTCACTAAAAGATGGAAAACTTATTATGAAAATAGGAAAGTTAGGAACAGGCAAAGGAGAATTTAATAGACCAACCTTTATAACGTTAGACAGAAAAGGAAATCTTTATGTTGTAGATTCAATGAATGCAAGGATTCAGATATTTGACAAAAATGGGGTGTTCCTCCGTATGTTTGGGGAACGGGGAACAGTTATAGGGACATTTGCAAATCCACGGGGAATAGCTGTTGATAGTGATGGGAACATATATGTTTCAGACACACTTTTATCTGCAGTTCAAGTTTTTGACCCTAAAGGAAGACTCCTTCTTGTGATTGGTAATTATGGAACAGGAAAAGGACAGTTTGCTTATCCTGCTGACATATCTATATCAAAAGATAATTATATATTCGTAAGTGATTCTTATAATATGAGAATTCAGGTCTTAAGGTACCTGAAGGGAGGTGCTGGACAATGAAACTGGCAAGGATTATCATTTTAGTTGCAGGAATGGTCTTTTCTGCAAATGCTGGAATAGAACAAACCCTCCATAATCTTTCTATAACAGGTCCTGGAAATATAAAAGCAACGACGGAAACGGAGATATGTGTCTTCTGCCATATTCCCCACCATGAGAGGGAAGGAACACCTCTGTGGAACAGAAAGATGCCAACTACTGTTTATAATCTATACGACAGTGAGTTTATTGGAAGGATTAACTATCCTACACCTATGCAGCCTTCAGAAGTTGAGGGACAGCCGGGAATTGTTTCAAGGCAGTGCTTGTCCTGTCATGATGGAACAGTTGCAATAGGGGCTGTCTACATCGTTAGAGGAACGGAGCTTGGAAACAGTGTTATTCAGATGCAAAACGTCAACCCAGATGGAACACTGCCTTCAACACTCAGGACATTTATAGGCTCTGACCTTTCTGTCCATCATCCTGTTGCAGTAGAGTATAATCCTAACATCCAGAAAACATTCGGAGATGGAACAGTAAAAACAGTAGAGCTTAGAGACCCTCATCCGTTGCCTCCTATAAAACTGTATAACTATGGTGGTAAATCATATGTTGAGTGCACCTCCTGTCACGACCCCCACAAGCAGAATAAACAGTTTTTGAGAGTTGACGTTGGAAATCTCGCACAGGATTTTAAGCAAACGTGCATTTCCTGTCACGACAAGCCCGGTTGGACAGGGAGTGCCCACGATACACAAACTCTAACATATACAGACCCAGACATAACAGCTAAATATGGAGAAGGTTCTCCTGTTACAGTTGCAGATTTAGGGTGTGGTAACTGTCATACACCTCACCACTCACAGGGTAAACCATTACTCAGAAAAGTAGAAGAAAATACATGTTTTACTGGAGCATCGTCATCTTCTAATACAGCTCCATGTCATGGAAGTGGTGGGGCAAAAGATATAGAAACCTTACTGCCTCCAGATAGACCCTTTGGACATCCTGTAAAAACGATATCTGGAATACATACAATATTAGATGTTCTTTATGGCTATACATCAACAGAGGTAGACCCTGCAGGCAGTTTCAGTGTTAAATTTAGCGATTCTAAGCATGCTGAATGTATGGACTGTCACAATCCCCACAAAGCATCCCCCGGTAATCATGCAACACCATCTGATGCATCTGGCTGGTATCCTCAAACACCGTCAAATGCTGTATCAAATGTTCTTCAGGGTGTTTACGGTGTTGAACCTGTATGGCCATCAAGATGGACACAGCCTACAACATACAACACAACGGCTGAAGCTCAGAAAGAATATCAGATATGTATGAAATGCCACTCAAGATGGGGTCTTGGAGACAGCCCTAATGGGGACTGCACTACATCATTTACTTCAGACCAGTCAAACATAGTCCTCACAGACCAGTCCTGTGAATTTAATCCATACAACAGGTCAGCCCATCCTGTCGTGATGACAACCAATGAGATGGGAGCATTGAGTGGATGGAATCAGGCAAACGGAAGATATGCTGCTCCGTTAACAGCAGCCCAGCTTCTTCCCCCATGGAATGCAAATGTGGGAAATCAAACAATGTATTGCACAGACTGTCACGGTGCAGATGCAGAAGACGGCGTTGACCCAAGGGGTCCCCACGGTTCAACCCATAAGTTTATGTTAAAGGGCCCAAACACAAACTGGCCTACAAAACCAGATGGAACCCTTTACACAACAGGAGATGTAAAGAATGGAACTACGCAGGGGCTGTTCTGCACCAACTGTCATGACCTGACGCAGGCTGACGTTCATATGTTACAGCGACCAAGACCTATGAGAAGTATTGCCTGTGTCAAATGTCACGTTGCTGTTCCCCACGGCTCTCCTGTATCAAGACTTATTGGATACGAAACAATGCCAGAGCCTTACAACTACAACTATAATGGAAACCTGCAGCTTAGAATGAGAGGATTTAAGTGGAACACAACAATGAGTAACAGAGATGCATATGCTCCTTCCTGTGGTGGAGGAAGAATGTGTCACAACACAAATGCAGGAGGTTATGATTCATATCCGTAAGATAGCTACAGTGCTGGCTTTTGTATATGTTTTTGTGTTTCCCTCTTATGGAAAAATGGATGATGTGGAGGAGATAAAAAATGTAGTGAAGATGTATAACAGGATAGTTATTGAGGAGAGCAAAAACGATAGACACAGGGATATAAGAACATTTATCAAAATGATGGAAGAAATAGCAACACATGATATTGCAAGAAAGCTGTACATATGGATTCAGTCATGGCATGAGAATGGTCTTTTTATGAATGCCAGACTGGAAAATTTAAGCTTTGAACAGGTAGATATTAAAGATGGAAAAGCTGAAGTTACAACGAAAGAGAACTGGATTTACAATTATTTTGACAGAAGGATTGGCAAGGAAGTTCTTTCAGACAGAGAGATTTTCTATAGGGTAAAATACACCCTCAAGAAAGTTAAAAATAGATGGCTTTTGTTCCGTATTAAGGTTCTTGAAGAAAAACAGAAAAAAACTAATCAGGAGGAAAAAAGATGAAAAAAGTAGCAGGATTAGTAGCACTGATGTTATCGTTTACAACTTCTTATGCAGTTGACGGAAAGGAAATTTTTGAAAAAAATCAGTGTCCTATTTGCCACAAAGAAACAAAAGATGCTATAGGACCGTCTCTCAAAACAATAGCAGAGTTTTATAAAAATAATCCAAAACAGTTAAAGCAGTTTCTCCTGGGACAAGCAGACCCTATAGTATGGCCTGATAGATTTAATATGATGAAAACCCAGATGGGAAAGTTCAGAGCAATGAGCGAAGAAGAATTAGATGCTCTGATTAAGTTTATATTGAAACATTAAGGGGCAAAGGCCCCTTTTTTTATTTATCGTGACAAGCTCTACACAGATTACTGTTGTTGTTACCGTCACCAGATCTTAAAAATCTTGGAGCGTTTAGATGTGGGTTGTGGCAGGAGACACACTCTACTTTCCCATTTCTCAGTAAGTCTCCTATTGAAGGCCCCCCACTTCCATCAGGGTCACCAGAAACATTCCATCCAGTTAAAGGTGTTGATGTAGGTTTCAAACTGGCAGGTGGGTTTGCATCATTACCCCTGTAAACAACTCCAATAGGGTGGTCATCTCTCAGGTCATAATTTCCGCCTGCACCGTTTTTACCCACTGCAAATGGAAATGGCATTCTCCATGGAGCTGTTGAACCTCTGTAGTTCAGGTAAGTTCCATTAGGGTCATATCCTCCAGAACCAGGCATATTTATAACGACGTTAACACCAGAAACGCCGTCATGACAGGATAAACATGCTCTTGAAACATCTCCCGGCTGGTCAACTGTTGTTCCACCAGTTGTCTGTCCGCCACCGTAAACCTGAAATGTCACAGTAGTATCAATAGGTTTGTTCCACAGAGGAGCTCCTGTAAAATCACTATTTGAACCGTGAGGTGTATGGCAAAATACGCACACCTCGTTTGTTCCACCATTAGCAGGGTCACTGTAAGTAGACAGGTTGTGAACTGTTGCCCTGATGTCCTCTGTTGCTGCAATTGAAATTCCTGCAAAAACCAATGTTGCAAGTCCTGCTGCTAAAGTTCTCATAATCCTACCCCCAATATAGAAAATATATACCCCATAAAAAATATACTATATATACTCCCACCCCTAAAGTAAATTTATAAAAGATTTTTTTAAAAGTCAATACCTTACTCCAATTTTGCTGTTAACTACTTAGTTTTCTATTTCTGTATGCTAAAATAATCAACAGTCCTATTGTTCCTAATGCCCAGTAAACCCATGTTGGGATAGGTATAGGGTCACCAGCTGCATACGAATGTAGTCCAGATAAATAATAATTAACGCCGAAGTATGTCATCAGTATAGAAAAATATCCTAAAACAGAGAACACAGCCATTTTATAGTGGGAATACCAGTTTTTAATATATTTCAGGTGAACTATAGCGGCATAAACTAATACTGAAACGGCTGTCCATGTTTCTTTAGGGTCCCATCCCCAGTATCTTCCCCAAGATTCATTAGCCCATACAGCACCAAGGAAGTTTCCTACAATAATGAGAGATAAACCAATTATCAGTGAAAGCTCACCAATTTTTATTGCTTCTTTTATTCCGTTTTCCAGTCTTATGACCCTTTCTTGACCCAGTAATTTTTCGTATTTTATGGCAAAGAATATAAGTGTCAGCAGTCCCAAAATACCTGCAAGACCTAAAAATCCGTAACTTGCTGTAAGTACAGAAACGTGGAGAAGTAGCCAGTAGGACTTTAAAACAGGGACAACAGTTGTTATCTGTGGGTCAAGCCATCCTAAGTGGGCAGCAAACAGGAATACTCCTGCAAACATTCCAACAGAAGCCAGAACAAATGGGGATTTTCTTGCAAACACTATCCCTGCAAGTGCAACAGCCCACGATATAAAAAGCATTGATTCATATGCATCTGTCCACGGAGCATGGTCTGCAACATACCATCTAAGCCCCAGTCCAAAAGTATGGATAAGGAATAAAACAAAAAGCATAAGGACAAGTAGATTGAAGGATAGTTTTAAAAATCTGGACTGATTTTTAAAAATTTGAACAAATATAAGAGCTATAGACAGAATACCTACAAGAAAATAAAGAGGAGTAAGTCTTTCAAATACAAGGAGTTTATTATACAGTATTTCTGCTTTCAATCGTGTTTCTGAAGGAAGAACTTTGTATCCGTATTTCTTCTGGAAATCTTTAATACTTTCAATTGCCATGTTTGCAGAGCTCCAGTCTCCTTCCTGCAGACCTTTCTGGACGCCGTGTATGTATTTTGAGAGTATTGCAGCAACTTCTTCTTTTTGTCTTTGGGGAAACTTGTTTAGTGCATCTCGGGGACCATACCATGTGTTGTTTGGGTCATTTTCTTTAGGGAAAATTCTTAGTATCTCACCTGTAAATGCTAAATACATTATGTAAAGTTTCTCATCAAGTTTTAAAATTTCCTTTTCAAACTGATTTCTGTTGGCAGGGTCTTTCCTTCTTGCCCCTTCCACTGCTTGGGCTAATTTGTACATTCCTTTTTCATCGTATGCGTCAATAAATGCTATGTATTTTTCATCTAAGGGGACTCCTAACATTTTTTTAATTGCAGGATGCTTAATTTTTATGATTTTTACATACTGCCATGGTCCCGGCATAAGGAACATACCTAAAACAATCTGGTTGTGTGTTAATCCAATTGCAGAATCGCTTCCGTGTATTTTGTTTACAACCTCTAACGATAATGTATCAAATGGCTTTATTCTCCCATCTCCACTTTGAACAGGGATTGTTCCAAATTTTTCTGCATGGTTTTTGTCAATCTTTTTTACTGTTTTCAGTATCTCTTCTATGTTAGGTTTCGGTGGAACTACCTGTTTCTGAGAACTTTCTTGAGACATTCCTGGATACGCGGAGGCACTGTAGAAAAATCCTAACAAAAAGATAACCAGTAGTATAGATTTTATGTTATTTTGGCTGTTGTTTAACATTTTGAGCGTCCTCCCAAATCTGCTAAATGGATTTAATAGGTTCAAAACAAGTCCTAATGCGAGAAGAGTATATCCTATATAGGTGGGTATTACTCCTGGGTCATGGTTTACAGATAAAACTGTTCCAAGCTCGTCTGGGTCGTAAGAGGATTGGAAGAATTTGTAGCCTCCATAAACGAGAGGATGATTCATATGTATGTTGTATTCAAACTCTTTGCCGTTTTTAGGGTCTTTCACAATAACATGACTTTCGTATGAAGAAGGTTTGTTAGAACCGGGATACTTTCTCATTACAAAGTCTTTTAAATACAGACTGAATGGAAGTGTTATAACCTTTGCTCCCCACTCTAATTTGATGTCAAGATTTTTTAGTTTTATCTCTGTAGGTATTCCCGGTGTGCTTCCTCCTCTTCCCAGTAAAACTACTTCTTTTTTTTCTCCGTCGTATCCTACTTCAACAAATAGGGCAGATAAAACTGTTGAGTTCTGGAGCACTTTTTTGTCCCGTGGGAGAGGAACAACTATTTCTTTTCCTTTAGGAACTGCCTGTCTTACAACAAAGTTTAGCCCTCCTACAGAGTATAATGTTCTTACATTTAAGGGATATTCGTTTCCTGCTTTGATTTGTCCCCGGGACTGGTCAGCCATTCTCATCCACATAACAGGGAGGTTAGATAGCAGATAAAATTTTCCATCTTTTACATAGAAGAACACAAAATCTTTTCCTTCTAACTTTTTTCTAAACTTTTCTGGATTTTCAAATATAAATACAAAACTACCAAAATCTTCTACAGACCCTTCTTTCATTGTTAGGTCTACACTGTCCATACCTGCTGAAGCTCTAAGGGTGATTATAGGTTTTCCATTAGGGTCTTCTTTTATCTCTGTTCTGACACCTTTTATGTAGTTTTTGTATTTTATTATTAAAGGTTTTCCACTAATAGTTAAACGTTCTTCAAAATCGTTAAATCCTAAAGCTGAAAGAAGCAAAGGTTTTTCTAAGTAATATGATTTTTCACCATCTTGAACTTTTACCTGTAAAAATGGGTCCCTTGAAAATATCTGATTTTGCTCTTGTTTTTCTCTTATATGCATCATTCCTTCGTATCCAAAGTATCTCGTTATGGCAGCCCCGATAAATATTACTATAAATGAAATGTGAAATATCAGGAGGGGTATTTTTTTAGGCTGCCACATTTTATATCTGAAAATGTTTCCTATAAGATTTATAACAAGTAATGTCATTATTGCTTCTAACCATTTTGAACCGTAAACGAGAGCATAAGCTGTTTCTCTTCCAAAGTCATTTTCTATAAATGTTGCTGTTCCTACGGCAGCTGCAAATATTAGCATCAGAACAACGGTAGTTTTCATTGAGAACAGTATATCTGAAACTTTCTTTACAAACTTCATAAACAGCCTCCACTTTTAATAGTTTTTAAATGGCAATATATGTTATGATTTTAAATAATAAACATAATACTACTAATATTGTAAAAATGGGAGTATTTTCAACAGTAATTATTACTGATAATTTAAAGTTTCAGGTAAATCAATCACTTGCTTTGTATTGAAAGTTTCCTTCAATTTGATTCTATTTTTTAATAACAAGAAATAAGCATATTGTAATATTTTGACTTATGTAATAAGCGTTATATAATATAAACAATAACGCTTGAGGTGAAAAATGAGATATCTTTTTATTTTTTTGATAGTTTTCACCGTTTCTTACGGAGAAACTATTAAAATCGCAGCAGCAGCTAACGTTCAGTATCCATTGAGAGAGCTTATTACTTTATTTAGAATAAAGTATCCTGAAGTCCGTATTGTTACTGTCATTTCATCTTCAGGAAAGTTGACAGCACAGATAGAAAGGGGAGCTCCTTATCACATATTTATGTCAGCAGACATGAAGTATCCAGAGTATTTATACAAAAAAGGGTTAACTGCTTCTAAACCTCAGGTTTATGCTAAAGGGATTTTAGTTTTGTGGAGTATGAAAGATATCCCATTAAAACAAAAAGGAATAAAAGTTTTATTGGAAGATTTCATTAAAAAAGTATCTATCCCAAATCCTAACACTGCCCCCTATGGGAGAGAAGCTATTAAAGCTTTAAAGCATTACAACATCTATAAAAAGATAAAGAGAAAGCTTGTTTATGGAGAAAGTGTTTCCCAGTCTACCCAGTATATATACAAAAAATTAGTGGATGTAGGTTTTACCTCCAAATCTGTCGTTATTTATATGAAGAACAAAGGTGTATGGATACCGATAGATAAAAAAGCTTATAGTCCTATCAAACAAGGAATTGTTTTACTTAAGAATGCTAAAAATAATCCTTATGCTGTAAAGTTTATAGAGTTTTTGTTTTCTAAAGAGGGGAGAAAAGTTCTAAAAAAGTATGGATATGAGTAGATGAATAAAATTGCAGGGAAAATAAAGTATATAGAGAGTTCTGATAGTATATCACTGCTCGAGATAGATACAGAAATAGGTGGTATGTGTGCAGTTGTAGTAGAAACTTCAGAAACAGCAGGATATTTAAAAATTGGAAGGGAAGTTTATGTTCTGTTTAAAGAGATAGAAGTTTCTATAGGTAAAAATATATCTGGTATGCTTAGTATGAGGAATAAAATACCATGCACTGTAAAAGAGATAAAAAAAGGAAAAGTTCTTACCAGATTAATTTTAAAGTGTAGAAGCAAAACTATAAAGTCTGTAATAACAACAAAATCAGCAAATGAAATGAATGTCAATGTTGGAGATGAGGTGATAGCTTTTATTAAGACAAATGAGATAACTCTTATGGAGAAAAGTGATGGATAATCAGTTTATAGAAACACTGTTTCTAACGTTGAAACTTGCTGTAATAACAACGGTTATCCTTCTGATAATAGGTGTTCCCGTTGCTTACTTTTTGTCATACAGGGACTTTAAACTTAAACCTGTGATTGATACAGTCGTGAGCCTTCCACTTGTCCTGCCACCTACAGTTTTGGGGTTTTATTTTATACTCTTTTTTAGTCCTGACAGTTTTTTCGGAAAGATACTTGATGAGATGTTTGGATTGAAAGTAATTTTTACTTTTGAAGGGCTTGTTTTAGGGTCTGTGATTTATAGTTTGCCTTTTATGGTTCATCCTCTACAGTCCGGGTTTCAATCTATTAATAGGAATATAATAGAGGCTTCTTATACTTTAGGTAAAGGAAAAATAGAAACACTGTTTAAAGTGTTAATCCCTAATATGAAACATTCTCTACTGACAGGTATTGTTCTTACCTTTGCTCACACTATTGGAGAGTTTGGAGTAGTTCTGATGATTGGAGGTTCTATTCCGGGAGAGACAAAGGTTGCTTCTATTGCTATATATGAGGAAGTAGAAGCCCTTAATTATGATAAAGCCAATATGTATGCATTGTTCCTGTTTGCTATTACCTTTATAATTCTTCTCTTTGTTTACACCCTTAACAGAAAATTTATAAGAGCGCAGAACTTATGAAAATAAAGATAAAAAAAATACTCAAAGGTAAAAAGGGAAATTTTTCTTTAGACATAAACATATCAACAAAAGATAACACTGTGATTACAATATTTGGGAAATCTGGAAGTGGAAAAACTACTTTACTCAGAGCAATTGCAGGTCTGTTGCAACCTGATAAAGGTTACATAGAAGTAGATGGAAAGGTATGGTTTGACAGCAGTAAAAACATAAATCTACCTCCCCAGAAAAGGAAAGTAGGTTTTGTATTTCAAGATTATGCTCTGTTTCCAAACATGACAGTAGAAGAAAACATTGCATTTGGTATGGAAAAAAAGGATACTTCATTTTTAGAGTATTTGCTTGAACTGGTTTCTTTGGAAGAGTTAAGGGACAGGAAACCCCACACATTATCTGGAGGTCAAAAACAGAGAGTTGCTCTTGCAAGAGCATTAGCGAGAAAACCAGACATTCTTCTTCTTGACGAGCCTCTCTCTGCTTTAGATTACGAGACTCGCAAAGGATTACAGGATGAATTGTTAAAGATTCACAGAGAGTTTGGTCTTACAACAGTTATAGTAAGTCACGATTTTTCAGAGGTTTTCCGTCTATCTGAGTTTGTTTTCGTGATAGATAAAGGTAAAGTAATTAAAAAAGGGAAACCTGAAGAAATATTTATTCAGGAGAGAATCAGTGGGAAGGTAAAGTTTTCTGGAACTGTGCTGTCTATTGAAGAAGATGAAACCGTTTTTATAGTGTCAGTTTTGATAGGAAATAACGTAGTAAAAGTTATTGCCGACCCTGAAGAAGTAGAAGGTCTAAAGAAAGGTGATAATGTTATTGTTGCAACAAAAGCCTTTAGTCCTTTTATCCTTAAGGTTTAAAGAAATAATGCTGACAGTTTTTCAAGACTACCTGTTAAAAGTAAAATACCTACAAATATAAGTAAAAGTCCTCCAGTAATTTCAATAAGAAGGAAGTATTTCCTCATAAAGTTAAAAAATCTGAAAAACTGATTTATCGCCATTGCCGTTAATATAAACGGTATACCTAAACCCATAGAAAACGCAAACAGTAATGTTATTCCCTGAGATACTGTTTCTTGTTGCGATGCATATAAAAGTATTGCTCCTAAAACAGGACCTATACACGGAGACCACCCAAACGCAAAAGCAATCCCTATAATAAAGGCTCCTACTATTCCAGCTGGTTTTTTCTTTATCTCTGTAGTTTTCTGCTGATACAGAATTTTGTAAAAACCTGAAAAATAGAACAGTAAGAGAGCTACTCCTATTACAGGAAGTAATATTAGGTCATTTAACATGTCCTTTGTTATTCCTATGCTAATGCCATATATAACCACAGATATACCAAATATGATAAATAGCCACTGTTTAGCCTTTTGAGATTGAAACACTCCTGTAAAATGAACACCAAGGAGTATAACAAGAACAGCTGCAACCTTGGATATTATGTATTTGTATTCTTGGAGAAGCTGTCCTACAAAAGTGGATGCAGCTCCTAAAGCTGTAAATACAATAGAAAAGCCAATAACAAAAGCAACTGCTGAATATACCACTTTCCAGTCTATTTTACTCTTTTCTTCCTGGGCTGTCTGGGCAGTTACACCTGATATGTATGCTATGTAACCTGGTATTATAGGTAAAACACAGGGTGATAAAAAGGCTATTATACCTGCTAAAAATGCTGTTCCAATAGATACAGATTCTATCATCTTTCTTCCTCTAAAAATTTATTGATGTACTTTTCAAGCTTTTTTAAACTGTGTGCACCGTAGATTATTTTACCAATAGTAAGGTCTTTCCTGAGTATGTAAGTTATAGGTGTTCCAATAATACGGTATTTGCTTTTTACTGTGTCATCTCCTAAAAGCACAGGAATGTCAAATCCCCATTTTTCCTTTATCTTTTTAATTTTATCAGGGTTTTTTTCATCTATGACCACTGCAAAGAATTTTACCTTTTTGTTTTTAAACTTTTTATACAGTTTGTTTATCTGAGGAAGTTCTTCTTTACAGGTGTGGCAGGTTTTTGACCAAAAAATGAGGTAAACCAAATTGCCTTTGAGTTGTTCTAACTTTACCGTGTTGCCGTTTTCATCTTTCAGCTGAAACATATATGGCTTTAAACCTTTGCTGAATGCTACAAGAGGCACTAAAAGTATTAGTATGAGAAATATCCTTTTCATAGCTGTCCTGCCTCTGTATAATGTTATTTTAAATTTTAGTGATTTATTAAGTTTAAGTTATGATGAATATTATATTTTAGCAGGTAGGAACTATGGAAAAAATTGTCATAAAAATAAAAAGATTTAATGGAGAAAGAGAGTGGTTTCAAGAGTATACTGTAAGTGTAACAGAGAGAACCACTCTTATTGAAGCACTAATGGAACTACAGGGAAGTATAGACCCTTCACTTTCATTTAGAGTTCAGTGTAGAGCAGCAATATGTGGAACCTGTGGAGTGAAAATTAACGGAGAGTATCACGTTCTTGCCTGTAAGACAAAGATTAAGGAATTTATTAAGAATGGGATAATAACCGTTGAACCTCTATCTAATATGAAAGTTATTAAGGATCTTGTTACAGACCACGGAGAATTCCTGTATAAAATAAAAGACGTTAAAGGCTGGTTTGAACCTGCTGAAGAGTTTCAGCGTGTTTATCCTGAAGATTTACAGAAATTTGAAAAGGAAACAGACTGTATCCTTTGTGGAATATGTTATTCCATATGTCCAGCTTTTGAAATAGATAGAGATTTTGGAGGTCCTATAAACTTTGTTAAAGTTTTCAGATTTTGGAAAGATAAGAACGATGCCTTGAAAGATGAAAGGATAGTTATTGCAGAAAAAAATCACATAACAAGTTGCGTTCACTGTAAATACTGCACTTTTTCCTGCCCTAAACAGATTCCTGTTGAGCAAGACATTATGCAGATAGAGTTTTATGGGAAACAAAAGGGAATAATAAAGTCTTCAGAATCTGGAGGTGGTTTCTCTACACCCTTTGGTTTTTAAGATTGTGAAACATACTTTTCTTTGAAAAGAAGTAGCATATTGTCTATCATTACAACTATAATAGGGGCTAAAAATATCCCTATAAATCCAAACAGATTAAGTCCACCAAGGATAGCAAAGACTAAAATCATTGGATGTATGTTTGTCTTGTCTCCTATAACCACAGGTTTTATGATGTTATCTATCGTGCTAATAACTAAGGTTCCGTAAACGGAAAATAAAAAGGCAGTCAGAAATCCTTTTGTAAACAATGTGTAAATAGCAACAGGAATCCAGATAAGAGAAGCTCCACCTACAGGAATAAATGCAGCTATGAAAGTTATAAATGCCCAAAAATAACTCATCTCTAAACCTATGGCAAAATAACCAATAAAAGATAAAATTCCTTGAGCTATTGCAGTTAAAACAGAACCTAAAACAACTCCTTGAATAGCATTATAGCTTTTTGATAAAAGAAAAGTTTTGTCTTTATCAGAAAGGGGAATTATGCTATAAATTCTGTTGTAAAGATGTATTCCATCTTTAAACAAAAAGAATATAGTGATTAACATTATAATTATTCCAACAATAAGCAATGTGACGTCAAGGAATATGCCTTTCCCCTGTTGTATCACAAAGGAGACTATCTCATTTACAATTCCTCTTATGGCATCGCTAATGTCGACATTTATGTTGAGAGATTTTAAACTGTTCTCAATGATTACATAAACTTTTGAGATGATAGGTGTCTCTTTTATCAAAATCTCAATACTTCTATATTTGGAAATATTCTCAATTATTATTGGGTAGATTGTTATAATCTGATTTACAAAAAATGCTATAAGGGTTATAGATGGAATGATTATAAACATCAAAATTAAAGCAGTCATAATTGATGAGGCTAAAATTTTGTTTTTTATCTTTTTCTCAATTTTGAGATACACAGGGTAGAAAATTATAGTTATCAGTATAGACAGAATAATAACTTTTAGAAATGGCTCAAACAGAAGATATCCTAAAAAAAGAAAAAAAGAAAGGAAACCAAAAAAGAAGAAGTTTCCTATCTGTTCATTAGAACCCAATCTTTAAAATTATTCTTCTCCCCTTTTAAGTGCTCCTGAAAGGAAAGCTATAATTCCTGTAACAATTGTAAAGATAGTCATCACAATAAAAGGTATCCATGGTTCCATCTCATGCTCCTCCGTTAGCCTTAGTTTTTATTTTATCTTAAGTTTAAAATACTGTATCGTATTTTCAAGCCCTTCGTCAAGAGAAACTTCTGGTTTCCACTGGAGGAGGTTTTTTGCTTTTGTTATGTCTGGACATCTTCTTTTGGGGTCGTCTTCTAAAGGGGGAAGGAATGTTATGTTAGAGCTTGAATTTGATATTTTTACAATCTTAAGTGCAATCTCAATTATTGTATGTTCATCAGGATTACCTAAATTGAAAACTTCCCCATCTAATCCGTCTTTTACTGCAAGTGAAAATATCCCTTCAACCATATCTGTTATATAACAGAAACTTCTTGTTTGCTTTCCGTCTCCATAAATTGTTAGATTTTCACCTCTTAAGGCTTGCGATACAAAGTTGGGTATCACCCGACCGTCATCTATTCTCATTCTCTCTCCGTATGTATTGAAAATTCGTGCAATTCTTACATCTATTCCATGTTCCCGATAATAAGCCATACTCATAGCTTCAGAAAATCTTTTTGCCTCGTCATAAACAGACCTTATGCCTGTTGGATTAACATTTCCCCAGTATGTTTCAGGTTGAGGGTGAACCTGGGGGTCTCCATAAATTTCTGAGGTGGATGCAAATATGTAGCGGGCGTTTTTCTTTTTGGCAAGACCAAGGGTGTGAAGTGTTCCTAAAGAGTCAACTTTCATCGTATGAATGGGATGTTTTAGATAATCTACAGGAGATGCAGGACAGGCAAAGTGAAGAATGATATCAATTTCGTCAGGTATGTATATGTAATTAGTCACGTCATATTTTATAAAACGAAAATTTTTGTTTCCAAATAGATGGGCTATGTTGTCTGGTGAACCAGTAAGAAAGTTATCAAGACCTATTACATAAAAACCTTCTTTTAAGAATTTATCACACAGGTGACTTCCTATGAATCCTGCTGCTCCTGTTATAAGGACTTTCACTGTTCTAAGAGTCTCCTGTAACCTTTTTTTGATATGTGTCTAAGAGGGAGTTTATAGTGAAGGAATACAAGCTCTTTAAACAGATATGCAGGAAATCCTTTGAATTTTATACCGTTTTTTATCATTCCTACTCCGTATTTTCCCCCGAGAGCTGAAACCATCCCCTTAAATACAGGGCTTTCTACTTTTGGTTTTTTTCCTTTTAATGTATCTCTTAGGTATCGTGCTGTAATTTCTCCTGTCTGTATAGCTATCTGTGCCATTGGGGGAAGTATCTCACCTGTCTCATAATTTGTTATCTGGGCACAATCTCCAATAATGAATATGTTGTCAATTCCTTCAGGCCTGAAATACTCATTAACGATGGCTTGTTTTCTTTTGTTTGTTTTTATTCTCATCTTTTCAATGAGTGTGCTGGCTACTATACCACCAGTCCATATAAAAAAGTCTTGTTTTATGAAATCTTCGTCTTCAAAATAAACATTTTCTTTATCTACTTTTATAATTTTTTTCCCTGTTAGTATGTTCACTCCTAATGATTTCAATCTACTGTAAGCTGTCTGATAAACAAACTCATCCATTCCAGGAAGTATCCTATCTGCTGCTTCTATTAGTGTTATGTTTAATCCTTCACACAGGAAACCTATTCTTTTGAAAAATTCTTTCGCATAGTATGCCATTTCTGCTGCAATCTCAACTCCTGCAAGTCCTGCTCCTCCCACCACAATACTAAACTGGTTTTCTTTTACTATGTAGCACTTTTCTTCTTCCTGTATTTTTTGAAGTATTTTCTTTTCAAATTTCTGTTTAAACTGAAGACTTCTATCTAAAGTTTTTACTCCTGCAGCGTGTTCTCTGAGGCCTTCTATAGGAGGGAAAAAGGTTTTACTTCCTGCTGCTATAATTAAGTAATCATATTTTAGTTTGAATCTATTTCCATAAATCTCGTTTCTGTCAGGGTCTATGTAATTAACTTTTTCTTTGAAAAAATGTATGTTCTTTCCCAATCCTTCACACAAAGTAGACAGGTCAATGATAATGTCAGATATTATAGATTCATTAGCAATAAAACTGTAAACTTCTGGCTGTAGATACTGATATGGATTCTGGTCAATTAAATAAACTTCTGCATCAATATCAAACTTAGAGAACTGTTTAACGAAGGAGACGCCTCCATATCCTCCCCCAATAACAACAATCTTTTTCATGTTAGTTATTCAGGAGCTTTATAGCTTCGTCAACTGTTATGTTTTCGTGAACTATTTTTGACAGGACATATGTTATTTTGGAAACATTTTCGTGCTGGAATATGTTTCTTCCTACAGATAAGCCTGCACACCCTGCAACGACTACAGCATCATAAATCATCTGTAAAAGCTCTCTGTCTGAACTGACCTTTGGACCTCCTGCTATAACCACAGGAACAGGACATCCTTCCACAACCTTTCTGAAAGTTTCAGGATTTCCTGTGTAGGGGACTTTTACAATGTCAGCTCCAAGCTCGGCACCTATCCTTGCTATGTGAGCGATTGCGTCTGGGTCAAAGGGGTTTTTTACCTCAGGCCCTCTATAGTAGAGCATAGCTACAAGTGGCATCTGCCATTCTAAACATGCTTTTGATACAGCTCCAAAATCTTTCAGCATCTGTTTTTCATCTTCTGCTCCTATGTTTACGTGTATTGATACTCCATCTGCACCAAGTTTTATAGCTTCTTCTACAGTGCATACTAAAACTTTATCGTTTTTTCTAAGGGAAAGGTCTGTTGATGCAGACATGTGAATGATAAGCCCCACATCTTTACCTTTTCCTCTATGTCCCTGCTCCACAATACCTTTGTGGAGAATTATTGCGTTGGCTCCCCCTTCTGCTATTTTTTCAACAGTTTCTTTTATGTTAATCAAACCTTTCATTGGTCCTGAGCTTACACCGTGGTCCATAGGAACAATAACAGTTTTCCCTGTGTCTCTATTCATTATTCTTTCTAATCTAACTCTTTTACCAATTCCCAATTTTTCCCTCCTTCAGATATTTATATAATTTTACCTAAAATAAATCCTAAGATAAAAGCAATTATAGCAGTAAGAATAATCTTTGTATTATCTGAATGTTTGTTTGGCTGATAACTGCTTTTCCTTTCTCTCATGTAATCTCTATCATACAGACCCACTTTTATCCTCCTCGTCTTTTTTTACGGTAATATTTTGTTTGTTCTTTAATATTTCAATTTCTCCTTCTAATTTTTTGATGGTTTCTTCCTTTGTTTCTAACTGTTTTTTTAATTTTTCCATTTCTTTTTCTAAACTTTTTATGTTTCTGTTTAGTTTTATCTTGTCTATTTTATAAGATATCCAGTCAGTTATGGTGAATATAAGGATAAGAATAGCTCCTATTATTATGCTGACGATGATTACCAGTGCCAGAGGTATTTCTGGTGTTTTAAGTGTGGGAAGTATGTTGACTGATACCTTTGGTGATGTGTTCATAGAAACAAAGTAAGCTACTGCAAGAAGTATTATTAGCCATAGTATAAGTTTTATTTTATTCCACATTTTCTTCCTCTAATGCTTTTTTCAGTTTATTGTATATTTCCTTCAAATCCTGGGATATTACTTTAACTTCTCCTATCACAGGCATGAAATTTGTGTCTCCATTCCATCGGGGAACTATGTGATTGTGAAGGTGAGTTTCTAATCCTGCCCCTGCGACTCTACCAAGATTGTATCCAAGATTAAAACCATCTGGATTTAAAGTTTTTTTAAGAATTTTTATTCCTAATTTTGTTAATCTTGACATTTCACACATAGTTTCTTCGTCTAAATGTAAAAAATCCCCTATATGCTGGTAAGGAGCAACCATCAGATGTCCTGCGTTGTAGGGATAAAGATTCATAATGATAAAAGCTTTTTTCCCTCTATATACAACAAGTCTTTTCTCGTCTTCTTCAGGATTTTTCCCTGCTTCACACAGAAAACAGCTTTCCATCTTATCGTATGTTTCTATATACTGGCTTCTCCAAGGAGAAAACAATTTTTTCATTTTTCCTCCTAAATGAGCTTTTTAGGTTCTACTTCTATAATTAATTTTATACCTTTTTTTTCTGTTAGTTTGAAAAGATTTTTCAATTTCTCTTTTTCTTTGAAATTTTTTAAGATTATCTGAACTCTGTTTTTTTCTCTAAGATAAGAAAAGAACGCGCTGTAAGGACCTTCGTAATTTATCTGTTCTACATCGTTTTCTTCTTTCCACTTTTCAAAGATGTCTTTTACCTGTTGTAAAGTAAGATTTTTTTTCTCAAAAGTTAAAAGTATTATTCTGACAAATGGTGGCAGGTTAAGCTGTTTTCTTTCTTTTAGATGGGACAGGTAAAAGCTGTGAAAATTTTTTTGAGTAATCAGGTTTAAAGGAAAACTATCTTTTTTAAGATGGGAAAGAATTATGTATTTTTCCTCTGCTTTATAGTAAGGATACAACACTGCTCTGAAAAGGTTTTCCATTCCTCTGAAATCATGCAAAATAAGATGAAAATCTGGATTTATGTTTATGACGTAATGGTATTTATCTATTACAGAATCTTTACCAGTTAGTGTTGTGATTAGCTGAACTCTTCCTTTTTTTTCTTCAGCTAAAAAGACTTTTTCCTTTAGTTCTTTTTCAAGAGTTTCTTTCACTTTTTCAACTCCATAACCTATTTCTTTAAGAGGAGTTTCACACTCAGGGCATTCTTTTATGTATTGAAACTTTTTTCCACATATTTCACATTGAAGATAAAAGTTTTTTCCTATATATATCTTCAATGGAGCATCACATCTACTACACTTTATTTCCTCTTCACATCTTGGACAGAAAAGAAAAGATGAGTATCCTTTTTTGTTCGTAACAATAAGAACTTTTTTGTTTTTCTGTTTGATGATTTTTTTTATTTGAGGGTCTGTTATTGGTAAATCTTTTATATCTATGGGGACTTTTAACTTTTCAAGGGGAGGTTTGACACTTAAAGGTTTAGCTAATTTTTTAGTTAGTAAATAATAGGTTTCAACAGATGGAACAGAAGCGGCATACACGACTGAGATATCTTTTTTTAATCTATAGAGCTCAAAAGCTACTCTTCTAACGTCAAATCTGGGGTTTCTTAAGTTTTTGTAAGATGGGGAAAATTCCTCTTCAATTATTATGGTTTTTAGATTTTTTATTGGTATAAATATAGAAGACAAGGTTCCTATTGTTAAAGTTCCTTCTGAATTTTTTAGTCTAAACCAGTTTTTTACTTTCTCTTCTTCTGTTAATGTATCGTGATACATAAATAGTCTGTTCCCAAATATCTTCTTAAGATGGGGATACACTGCCTTTATAGATTGAATGTTGGGAAATATAATCAGTGTTCCCTTCTTTGCTAAGATGTTGTAAGATGCTATTTCTATGTAGTTTTTTAATCTTTTTTCCCATAAATCCCAGTAGACAAAGATTCCTTCTTTTATTTTTTTTCCTTTTGTGAGTCTTAGAGAAGAGGTTTTTTCTTCTGTTTGTGTAAAAGGCTCCTCTTTTACTAATCCTTTTTTTATGAGGCTGTTTAATGTTTGGAATGAAAACCCTGCTTCTTTTATCTGGGATAAGGTAAGTTCTCCTCTTTCAATTATTAGTTCAAAGAGTTGTTTTGCTTTAGGTGATATTTCTTGGGAGAGTGACAGAGATGTTGCTCTATACATTTTTTCCTGTTTGTAAGGTTTAACCCATTTTTCTGACTTTCTGTCATATTTCCATCTTAGTCCTTCTGGCATACAGTAGTAGGTTGTTATTCCAATTGGGGATATGTAGTAATCAGATATTTTTTTTAAAAGTGTTATGTAATCTTCAGAGAAAACAGGTTCCTCATCAGGTATCTCTTCAACATCTCTAATTTTTTTTATATTGTAGGGTGTTGAAAAGTCTGTGATGATACCTGTCATTTTTGTTGTTTTAAAAGGAACTAAAACTCTTCTTCCTATAAGGTTGGAAATATTTTTTACTTTGTATGTGAAAGTCATAAACTGGGAAACAGGAAGGGCAACCTCAACATATGTAAAATCTTTTTCTAACTGTTTTTTCACAATTCTTCAATAGTAAAGTTATCGTTTGTGTAGATACATATCTGTGATGCTATCTTCATTGCTTCTTCTACTATTTTTCTTGCTTCCATATCAGTATTTCTGTAGAGGGCTAATGCTGCAGACCTTGCAAAGTCTCCGCCTGAACCTGTTGCAAGGACAGGTTCGTCTGGTTCTATAACATCTCCGTTTCCTGATATGAGAAACATCTTTTCCCTGTCGGCAGCTATTAAGACAGCCTCTAACCTTCTTAAGAATTTATCTGTTCTCCAGTCTTTTGCAAGCTCAACCGCAGCTTTCAAAAGATTTCCTCTGTATTTGTTTAGTTTTTCTTCTAATCTTTCCATAAGAGCAAGACCGTCAGCTGCAGAGCCAGCAAATCCAACAACAACTTTTCCGTCGTGTAGTTTTCTTATCTTTTTTGCTGATGCTTTCATGATGCTGTGTCCCAGTGTTACCTGACCATCTCCTGCTATAACTGTTTTTCCATTTCTTCTTACGACCAATATCGTCGTGCTTCTACTTTTCATTTGCTATCTCCTCTATGTTGTAAAGGAAAAGCCTCTTTGCAAAAAGGAAGTTTCTAAGGTAAAAGTCTTTGTCTATATCGCTGATTATTATTCTTTTCCCAGCTGAAGAGGCGTGTATCATTTTACCTTCTCCTATGTATATACCAACATGGGAAGGAAATCGTGCATATGTTCTGAAAAATAAAAGGTCTCCTGGTTTTAGATTCTCTCTGCTTACAAACATACCGTATTTAGCCTGATATCTCGCTGTTCGTGGCAGTGATATACCTGCCATTGCATATACTTTTTGGACAAATGCTGAACAGTCCATTCCCCATATACTCTCTCCACCAAATCTATACTTGACACCTAACAGTCCAATTGCAAAATCAACAATGCTCTTTTGAAAATCTGGCTCAGGCAATCCGTCATCAATCATTACAGCTTTGTATCTCTCTTTGGCATAGCTGTTTTTTAAACTGTTGTAGTAATCGCTGTCAAACAGTTCTAAAATTTCCTTACCTAAGGCAACTCCTGTAAAGACAAGTAAAGAAAGTATTACTTTTTTCATCTTTTCCTTCATAACTTTTTCCATATTATAACAAATCTGATATTATTAAAGTTATGGACAGGTTGAGACCTACATCAAGTAAAGTTAGACAGGCTTTATTTAACATACTTTACGATGTGTCAGGGCTTGTATTTGCAGACCTATTTGCAGGAACAGGGGAAGTGGGAATAACAGCTTTAAAAAAGGGAGCAAAGTTTGTATATTTTGTAGAAAAAGACAGAAAAAGAGTGGAAAAAATAAAAAAGTCAGCCTCTAAATACTCTATAAACTTTAGAGTTTATAGAGCTGATGCCTTAAAATTTCTAAAAAATTTTGACAAAAAAATTGACGTTATATTTGCTGACCCCCCTTATGATTATAAAGAGTATGATAAATTAATAGAATTAGCTTTACAGAAGCTTTCTGATGAAGGAATATTTGTATTAGAACACAGAATAGGAAAAAGTTTTGGTGCTGAAGAAGAAAGAAAGTATGGAGATACAGTTCTATCTTTTTGGAGAAAGAAATGATAACAAAGATATGTGTGTATCCAGGAACTTTTGACCCTGTTCATTACGGACATATTGATATAGTAAGAAGAGCTTTAAACATATTTGAGTATGTTGTGGTAGCAATAGCTAAAAATCCAAGAAAAAAACCTCTTTTTTCTGTAGAAGAAAGGGTTGACATGTTTAGGGAATCTGTAAGAGAGTTAGGGGATGAAAGGGTTATCATAGAACCTTTTGATGGACTTTTGGTTAACTTTATGAAAAAATACAACACAAAAATTATTGTTAGGGGAGTGAGGCTTTTTACAGATTTTGAGTATGAACTACAGATAGCAATGACAAACTATAATCTTGATGAAGTAGAAACCCTTTTCCTTATGCCTTCCCAAGAACTGATTCATATAAGCTCTTCTATTGTTAAAGATGTGGCTTCCCACCACGGAGACCTGTCTAAAATGGTTCATCCTTATGTTGAGAAGAAGTTAGAGGAGAGGTTTTTATGATAATAAGGGTTGTTGTTCTCCTTTTAGGAATCTTTTTTGCTTCCTGTAGCTACAAATCTATAGATTACGGAAAGATGAAGAAGGAATATTACTGTATAAAGAGAATAAACTTTCCAAGAGCTGAGGCAACAGCTCTTGACACTATTACAAGAGCAGTTTCTGATGCTATTATATCTGCAGGTGGAAGACTTGAATGTTCAGGAAGGACAACAAAATTTGTTGTCATTAACATAAAGTCTTTAAGCATATCTCCTATTGGGTATTCTCCAGCTCAGAGGGCAAGTATTTATAAAGTTTTTATAGATTTAGACTTTATGTTGGAAAATAGAAAAAATGAAACTGTTTTCAAAAAAAACATAAAAGAAATGGCACAGTATACAGGAGTAGGACTTACAGGAGATGTGGAGAGAAGGTATGCTATTGAAGAAATTGGAAGACTTGTAAGTATAAGGATTTTTTCTATATTAACAGGTAAGTAATGGCAGAAAAAAGTATTATTCAGCTTATAAAAAATTTTGATTTAAGGCAGTTAAAACCTGTTGTTTTTATTTACGGTAGTGAAGAGCTTTTAAAAAAACAGCTTATTGATAGACTAAAAGAAACCTTTGACGTTCATCTTTTCTGGGGTGATGAGGCTACATGTAACCAGATTAGGGAGGTTTTTGTTAGCTCTTCTTTATTTTCTGAAGGAAATGTGGCTGTTTTATTAGATGTGGAACATCTAATTAGTAAATTATCAAAAGAAGAAATGAAAAACTTTGTAAACCTTTTAAAAAGTATAAAACTGCCTGACAGGCTTTTTATTGTTAGCAGAAAAGAGAAAATTTCGTCAAAGGAACCTTTTAAGACTATAAAAGATGTTGGAGACATCGTAATATCAAATAAATTGACCCCCAAAGCTTTTCTAATATCTGTAAAAAAGAAGATAGAAGGAGCAGGTAAAAAAATTAATGATGAAGCGTTAAAACTTCTTGTGTCAATGTTAGATAACGATTTATGGACGGCAAAACAGGAAGTAGAGAAACTGCTGATTTATGTAGGAGAGAGGGAAGAAATAACAACAGAAGACATAAAAGAAGTTATAACGCCGAGAATATCACAGAATGTTTTTGTTTTTTTAGACAGATTTTTTCAGAAAAGTCCAGATGCAGTAAAAGCTTATAGAGAGCTTATAAACACAACACATCATCCCTTTGAGGTGCAGTCTCTTTTGCTTAACCATATAAATAAACTTTTAGTATTTATAACATTGATAAAAAAAGGGAAAACGGAGGAAGCAATCTTTAGTCAGATGAACATAAAACATCCAGCGATGAAAGGAACAATAAAGAAACATTCATCTTTAGTTTCCCAAAAGGAATTGATAGAGATGATTAAAGAGCTTTATAACGTGGAAAAAAAGCAAAAAGCTGAGTTTTTAGACATCAAAGAAACCTTTGAAGAATTTTTGATAAAACAGGTTATTCATGAATAAAGGAGATATACACATTGATGCTGGCTTAAGGCCTAAGTTTTTAAAAGATTACATAGGGCAGAGAAAAGTCAGGGAGCAGATTAAACTGTTTATTGAAGCAAGTAAAAGAAAAGGAGAGTTACTTGACCATGTTCTGATAAGTGGTCCTCCAGGACTTGGAAAAACAACTCTTGCACAGATTATTGCAAACGAATTAGGGAGAAACATCATCTTTACCTCAGGACCTATCCTGGAAAAAAAAGGAGACCTTGCTGGAATACTCTCTTCACTTGAAGAGGGAGACATTTTGTTTATAGATGAGATACACAGACTCAATCCTTCTGTTGAAGAAGCGTTGTATCCGGCGATAGAAGAATTTAGGCTGGACATAGTAATCGGGAAAGGAAGCTCCTCAAGAACTGTCAGTATAAGCCTGCCAAAGTTTACCCTGATAGGAGCCACAACAAGGGCAGGTATGCTGACATCACCTTTGCTTTCGCGTTTTGGTATAGTCCTGAATATGGATTACTACGATGAAGATTCCCTGAAGCAGATTATAAAAAGGTCTGCCGTTATAATAGGTATTGAAATATCTGATGATGCTGCTTACGAGATTGCAAAAAGGTCAAGGGGAACTCCAAGGAATGCAAACAGACTTTTAAAGAGAGTTCATGATTATGCTGTTGTTAACGGAAGAGAGACAATAGATAAGGATACAGCAGTAAAAGCCCTCACATTTTTGGGTATTGATGAAGATGGATTAGACACCACAGACAGAAAATATCTGGATGTTCTGATTAATAAATTTAACTGTAGACCTGTGGGTCTGAACACAATTTCATCAGCCCTGTCAGAGAGTAAAAACACAATAGAGGAAATTATTGAACCTTATCTCCTCAGAAAAGGCTACATCCAGAAAACACACAAAGGTAGAATTCCAACAGAAAAAGCCGTAAAAAAATTTGAAAAATAGAGACTGATTATATATATTTTAATAACAAAATCAAACACTGTTTTATTTCAAGGAGGTAAGATTGACAGCAGTCATTGATGAAAGACAGCAACAGCTTATTGAAAAGATAAACAGCCTTAGAAAAAAGAAAAATGCCATTATACTTGCCCATTACTATCAGAGGGGAGAGATACAGGACATAGCAGATGTTGTTGGAGATTCACTGGAACTTGCAAGGAGAGCACAGGAAACAGATGCAGACATTATCGTTTTTGCTGGCGTAAAGTTTATGGCTGAAACGGCAAAGATACTAAATCCAGACAAAAAAGTTCTTCATCCAAACCCTGAAAGCGGTTGTCCAATGGCAGATATGGCAACAGTTGAAGGAGTATTAAACCTGAAAAAACAGCACCCAGATGCCATAGTAGTATCTTACATAAACACAAATGCTGATGTTAAAACAGTATCTGATGTTATAGTTACCTCAAGAAATGCAGTAAAGGTTGTTAAAAAATTAGATGCGAAGAAAATAATATTTGTTCCAGACCAGTTTTTAGGCTCATACATTGCAAAACAGGTTCCAGAAAAAGAGTTTATACTGTGGAAAGGTTTCTGTCCTCCTCATTTTAACCTTACACCTGACCAGCTTCTTGCTCTAAAAGAAAAGTATCCTGATGCAAAGATAGCTGTCCATCCTGAGTGTAATACAGAAACGGTGAAAATAGCTGACTTTGTTGGAAGTACATCACAGATTATTGAGTATGCAACAACCTGTGAGTCAAAGAACGTAATTATAGGAACAGAGGTTGGTCTGAAACACTGGCTGGAAAAAATTAATCCAGAAAAAAATTATATATTCCCTGTAAATGCAGACTACTGCGGAACAGTCCACTGCTGTGACATGAAAAAGAACACATTAGACAAGATAGCAGATGTTTTAGAAAACGAAACAAACGAGATTGTCCTTCCTGAAGACATTATTGAGAAAGCCAGAAAGCCTCTTGATCTAATGCTTTCGATAGTTTAAACCTCCATATATGGAGGTGAGGGAGGAAAGATTTAAAGGAAAGGAGGGAGGGGGATTTTTAATACTTTCTTACTGTTGGGTCTATGTAATCACTCCAGGCAAGGATTCCCCCTTCAACGTTTTTTACATTTTCATAACCATGTTGCATAAGCCACAGAGTCGCCTGAAGACTTCTGTTTCCACTCCTGCATATAACGTATATAGGCTTATCCTTTGGTAGTTTTCCGATGACAGACGGCAGTTTCATCAGAGGGACAAGCATAGCTTCTTTTTCTCTGATTCTTGAAAACTCATACTCTTGAGGTTCTCTTACATCAAGAAGTATAAAATCTTCATTACTGTCTATCTTTTCTTTAAGCTCCTGCACAGATATATGTATCTTCTGGTATGTATCCCTGTCTAAAAACAACTTTATTCCTCCATTAGATTATTTTTATATAAAAATATAATTTTTTTAATAAAATTTCATATGATTTACTTAATAAAAGTAGCATTTTCCAACAGGTTGTTAGAATTGAAAATACCTATATGTATCTTAAAAATGTCAATAGTGATTGATATCATTCCACTGGTTGTATATTTTAGATTATTATCAAAAACAAAAAGGAGTGAAAAATGTTTGAAATAAAACAGAGAGATGTTATAAAAGTTCCAGATAGAGTTAAAAGAGCACTGAAAGAGATATTAGGAGAGGAAAACTGTCTTGACGACAGTATGGACAGGCTTCTGTATTCTTACGATGCAACGAGAATAAAGATGCTTCCTGAGCTTGTTGCTATACCTGAAAATCAGGAGCAGGTTCAAAAAATAGTTCAGATATGTTATGAGGAAGGTATTCCTGTAACTCCAAGGGGAGCTGGTTCTGGTTATACAGGGGGAGCACTGCCTGTTAAAGGAGGAGTGGTTGTTTCCTTTGAAAAGATGGACAGGATTTTAGAGATAGATGAGGACAACGCAGTGGCAAGAGTTCAGCCGGGGGTTATCACATACAGACTTCAGAAAGCTGTTGAAAAGGTTGGACTGTTTTACCCACCAGACCCTGCAAGCTACAAGTACTGCACAATTGGAGGGAATGTTGCTGAAAATGCAGGTGGTCCCAGATGCGTCAAATACGGGGTTACAAGGGAATACATAATGGAGCTGAATACTGTCGTGCACACAGGAGAGATAATACATACAGGCAAACCAACACTGAAAGATGTTGCTGGATACGACCTTACTAGGCTGTTTATAGGCAGTGAAGGAACACTGGGACTGTTTACAGAGATAACAGTAAAACTGATACCAAAACCTCAATCTGCAAAGACAGCAATGGCAATATTCTCTGACATAGCATCTGTAGGGAAAACTGTGAAAGATATATTCAAAGCTGGAATACAGCCTTCAGCCCTTGAGTTTATGGATAAGTTAGCTATCAATGCTGTTGAGGACTTTGGACATTTTGGACTTCCAAGGGATGCAGAAGTTTTATTGCTCATAGAGGTTGACGGTCATCCGCTGGCTATTGATGAGCAGATTACAGAGGTTGCAAGAATATGCGAAAGAAACGGAGCAAAGGTCAGCATAGCGAGAAACCAGAAAGAAGCAGAAAAACTGTGGGAGGCAAGAAGGGCACTTTCTCCGGCAGTTTCAAAACTTGGCAGAGTAAAGATTAACGAAGACATTGTTTTTCCACGAAGTTATCTTCCTGAAGCACTGCCAAAACTGAGGGAGATAGGAAAAAAGTACAACCTGAAGATGGTAAACTTTGGGCATATTGGAGATGGAAATGTCCACGCAAACTTTATGATTGACGGCAGAGACGAGGATGAGCTAAAAAGAACAGAGAAGGCTGTTGAGGAGGTTTTTGAACTTGCCCTGTCCTATGGAGGTTCTATCACAGGTGAGCACGGTGTTGGAATAACAAAGGCTCCCTTTATGAAAAAACAGTTCAGACCTGCAGAGATGGAGATAATGAAAGGTATAAAAAGGGTTTTTGACCCGAAGAATCTTATAAATCCCGGTAAGATGGATATTGATTAGCATTTGTGATATATTATTTATTTCGTTAATCAAAAGTGGAGGAAGAAAATGGCAGTCTGTCAGATATGCGGTAAGAAAACAGCTCACGGCAACAGGGTTGCCCACTCTGCAACCACGTCAAAAAGGGTATGGAGACCTAACCTACAGAGGGTAAAGGCAGTTATGCCTGACGGTTCAACAAAAAGAATATATGTGTGTGCAAAATGTCTGAAAGCAGGTAAAGTCAAAAAAGCGGTCAGATAGGAATTATTCCTGTCTGACTTCTTGTCATACTTTTCTTCTCTATTTATCTTTATAAAAAAAACGAGGAACTGATGAAACTCCTTTCAAAAGAGGAGATACTCCCATTTCTAAAAAATCTCTTTTCCCAGGCACAAAACAGTATAAAAATATCCTCTCCGTGGATTAAATCTGAAGTTTTTAAGGAGTTACTTCCAGAAAAAAATGTAAATTTAGAGGTCATTGTAAGGGACTCTGAGCTTGAAGATTTTTTGATAACAGATGTTGAAGTGCTCAGCACAATTCAGCAGTTAAAAGGAAAAATATTCCTCAATCCAGACATTCACTCAAAATTTGTTATCATTGATGATACAAAAGCAGTTGTAGGCTCTGCAAACATCACAAAATCAGGGCTTTATCAGGATGGAAACATTGAAACTGCCGTTTTTATAGAGGATAAAAAGCAGATTCAGAAGCTAATTTCCCAGTTTGAAAGTATAAAGGAAAAGTCTGTAAATCTGTCTGAAGAGATTGTTGGAATTGTTCTGAACTCTGTAAGCTCAATAACAGCTGAAATTTTGCTCTTTCAGGAAGTGCCCCAGCAGACTTATCTGAAAATTCCTGCAGGAGATTCAGGTTTTCTCCTTGGAAGAATTGCTGTCATAAAAGATATAAACAGCTCTTTATTTTCAACATTTTTAAGCACTATTGAAAGGTCTGTTTTTTCAGAAGTAGAAAAGCTGAAGATATTACTGACAGAGAAAGACCCCCTGTATAAAAAGGCTTTAACCCTCTCTTATCTGAATGAAAAAGAAAGCAGTATAAAGGTGGGGCAGTTAGAGATATTAGCTTACTTTAATCCTGAAGTATCCCATGGGGAAAGTGTATTGAAAACACCGATGGTTCCGCCTACTGCTGGAGCTCTTGTATACTCCCTTAAAACAGAGAAAGAGATACAAAGCATTATGAAGATAAACCACGCAGGATATCCGATGGGAGAACCTGTTTCTTTTGGAAAACTGTTCAACACAAATCTTAATGCATACGTAGACCTTGAAAAGATTTACAGCATGCATATGGCCGTTTTAGGAACAACCGGTTCAGGAAAAACAACATTCGTCAGAAGGATAATGGAAAACTTAAAATCAAAAGATGTAAAGGTTTACATATTTGACCTTTACAACGAGTATGAAAAATCTGTTTCTAAATCTTTTAAACTGACTTTTCCCCCACTGCTATTTCCTGTAAGTTTTGACAACATAAAAGAGCTGTTCAGACAGTACGGTGTATTTTTTCAGGAAAAGTCATCTGAGGAGAAAAGGGTTGCCTCTTACTTCAGAAGGCATCTTAAACCTGACCTTGAGATAATAGGATTTAACGAAAAATCCCTTGAGGATATGCTTATTGAATCTATCAGCCTTACAGATTTAAAAGGAGAGCTGAGAGAAGAGCTACAGACATTCCTTGATATGCTGAAGAAGGATTACACTGAAGAAGCTTTGAGTAAACATCCAGAAGTTGTGAAAGATATAAAGAAAAGCCTCAAATCAAAAGAAAACGTTGTTATATACGACTTTCACAAGATTGAAGACCCAATAACAAGGGTAAATATCGCTGGCATCTTGATGAAGGAGATTTTTAGAATATCAAAATCAGAGGAAGGAAAAAGAGTTATTATTTTAGAGGAAGCTCAGAACTTTGCCCCAGAAAAAGGGTTTGGAGAAATTCAGGCAGGTTCTTCAAACATTGCTTACGTTATGGCAAGGAAGATAGCCACAGAGGGAAGGAAGTTTAATTTAGGATTGATAGCAATAACACAGAGACCTGCAAACATCAGTAAGTATGTCCTCTCTCAGCTGAACACACAGGCAGTTTTTAAACTGATTAACAGGAACGACCTTGAGGCTGTTTCTGTTTTTTTTGAATACTCAAAGGAAGACATATTTAACATTCTTCCATTTTTAAAGCCGGGTAATGGTTTTATAACAGGACTGGCTGTCCCCTTTGGGATACTTACAGAAATAAAGTTAGGATAACTGGAAAACCCTATTTTCAGAAATAAATTATCCCAAAAAAGAAAGGTGAGGATTATGAAGTTTGTAGACAAGGCAAAAATCTTTGTAAAAGGCGGAGATGGCGGAAATGGAGTTGTTGCATTTAGAAGGGAGAAGTTTGTTCCTATGGGTGGTCCTGCAGGTGGAAACGGAGGGAAAGGTGGAGACGTTATTTTGATTGCAGACAGCAGAATTAGAACACTGCTGGACTTTAAACACAAAATACATTTTAAAGCAGAAAAGGGACAGCACGGCTCTGGAAACAACAAACACGGCAAAAAAGGAGAAGACCTTATCATAAAAGTTCCTGTTGGAACGGTTGTTACTGATGCCCAGACAGGACAAATCATAGCAGACCTTAAAGAAGAAGGACAGAAGGTTATTGTTGCAAAGGGGGGAAGAGGAGGAAAAGGTAATGCTTCCTTCAAAACATCAACAAACCAGACGCCAGATTATGCAGAAGAAGGGGAAAAGGGTGAGGAGAGATGGATAGAACTTGAGCTGAAACTGATAGCTGACATTGGAATTGTAGGATTCCCTAATGCAGGAAAGTCAACACTTATATCTGTTCTTTCAAATGCAAAGCCAAAGATTGCAGACTATCCTTTCACAACACTTGCCCCTGTCCTTGGGGTTATGAAGATAGATTACGGAAGGTCTGTGGTTTTAGCTGACATTCCCGGACTTATTGAAGGAGCATCACAGGGACAGGGCTTAGGTCATGAATTCCTCAGACATATAGAAAGAACAAAAGCCCTGATACATATGATAGACATATCAGATTTTGCAGAAAGAGAGCCAGTTGAAGCATTTAACATAATAAATGAAGAGATGAGAGAATATTCACCACAGCTTTTAGAAAAACCCCAGCTTGTTGTAGGAAACAAGATAGACCTTCTGTCAGACAGGGAAAAGATAGAAGGGCTGAAGAAGTATTTTGAAGAAAAGGGATTCAGGTTTGTCCCTGTATCACTTGTCACATTAGAAGGAATTGACACCCTAAAAAAAGAGATAATATCCTTGTATGAAAAAACCCAGAAAGAGAGCCAGAATGTTAGTAAACAGATTTCCTAAAATGGCAGCCCTCCAGAAATTCAGAGCCATAAAGTTAGGCTATCCGGAAGAAGAAGCAGAAGCCATTGGAATTGCAGAAGCCTTAAAGTATGCAATATTCAAAAGGCTTGCCCATTCTGATAGAAGGTATAGAGAGATAGAAGAGAAGAAAAAAAGAAAAGAGATTAAACATTTAGACTGGGAAAAATATAAACTGTTTAAACTTGCCTCTTACAAGGGACATCCATATGTTGCAGGAAAGATAGAAACCTCTGAGGATTATAAGAAAAGTGTGTTCTGGAGATTTGGAGAGGAAGGGGGAAAAAAGATAGAAGAGTGGGCAAGAGAGATAATTAAAAATACACCTGAAAGTTATCTAAAAAATGAACAGAAATTTTTCAGAGAAGTATGGGTTCCTAACAGGGATTATCCTATTAATGTCTGATAAAATATACAAAAAGGACTAAAAGATGCGTCCTGAACTGCTGAAAAAAACATACAGCTTAAAAAGTGAGCTGTCCCAGCTTGCATTTTCTCTAAATGAGGAGATAAAAAGGGAAGAAGTTCTGTCTAAATGGAAAAATTACGTACCTGCTCCAGTAGATAGGTTTGCAGTTTCAGCAGATGGTTCATTTAACAAAAAACATTACCTTGGTTTTTACCTTTACTCTGTTTCAGGTTATGCCGTTGGACTGAAAAATGGAAGCACACCAGCAGAAGAGGTTACGGGAGATATAAATCTGTCTGTTATTAAAAAAACAGAGCTGATTGACCAGTATCTCAGAATGCTGATGTTTCTGTGTGAGATGAAAGCTCTTATAAAGCTGGCTGAAAGAGAAAAACCTGAAGTATTACTGATAGATGGAACACTCTCAAGCAGGTTCATAACAGTTTTTCCCAAAACAGACTGGTTCTGTTCTGAGGAGTTTGAAGGTAAGATTGCCTCCATAGCAGGAGAGTTTATACCTGCCGTGAAAGACATGCTTTTAGAAGAAGATATAGCAGCTTTTTCAAAGGAGATAAAAGAAAAGGTTACAGCAAAACTGTTTAAAGAATTTGGAGAAAAGGGGTTAAGAAGGGACATCGTTGAGGCAACACTGTCAAAGCTTGCATACTTTGAGTATCTTCTTCTTCTTCATAAACTGTTTTATGGACTTGAATTTAAGCCTGTTGTTATAGGTGTTGCAAAGACATCCCACTCCACAGACATTTTTAAGAAATCCATTCCAGACATAAGGGTTCTTCATCAGTTTGTGAAAGATAATGGATACACATTACCACAGACTTATGTAAATCTTGATGAGATAAAGTGGGAGTTCTCTCAGATTTTTGAGTATATTGAAGAAAATATAGCGTATCAGCTCAGGGATGTTAGTATCAGATACTTTTATGGAAAGTATGACAGGGGAAGAACCATATCACTTATTGAGTATTACGAAAATCCAGACCTTGAAGGAATAACCCCTGAATATGTATTGGATATACTTTCCCATTTCTCTGTTTCAGGATATCCATTTCCTCTGAGAAAGGCAGATTATGAGGTGAGAATTACCAGAAAGGATATGGAGATGATAGAAAATCTTTTAGGTCTCCAGAACGAAATTCATGGGAGAGAAGGGCTTGAATAAAAACCTTTTAAAACTGCAGACATCTTTTTTTACGGCTGTTGTTCTCTTCTCTATGTTTTTTTCAAGTGGATTTATGCTTGTGTATACTTACAGTTCTCCCAAAAGTTTGAAGATTAACGTAAACAGTGCAGACGCTCTGCAGCTTAAAAAAGTTCCTTACATAGGAGAAAAGACAGCTGAAAGAATTATCAGTATAAGGGAAAAAAATAATGGCATAAAAAATCTAAAACAGTTAAAGGGTGTAAAATACTATAAGAAGTTTAAATACTTTCTGAAGGTGGAATGATGCTGCTGGAAAATATGTCTTATGTTGAGGTTGAGGCATATCTGGTTGAAAAAGATATAGTTATTATTCCTATAGGCTCCTGTGAGCAACACAGCCCTTATGGAATTTTAGGAACAGACTTTATAACAGCAGAAGCCATCGCAAGGGAAGTGGGAAAAAGGATGGACATTGTTGTTGCTCCAACGATAAGTTATGGGATGTCCCAGCATCATATGGGATTCAAAGGAACAGTTACATTATCTCCAGAAACGATGGTTATGTTTGTCAAAGACATAATAAACTCATTTTTAGAGCATGGGTTTAAAAGGATTGTTTTCATTAATGGCCATGGTGGAAATATTGAGCCTATAAAGACAGCATTTCATCAGATAAAGTTTGAAGGAAAATCGGGATTGTTGGAACTTATATCGTGGTTTTTACTCCCAGAGGTTCAAGAAATAGAAAGGGATATATTTGAAGACAAAAACGGCTATCACGCTACACCGTCAGAAGTTTCAATAACAAAATTTTTAAGGCCAGAGGCTTTCAGGAATAAACCATCAGAAAAAAAGGAGATAAGCAGAAGTCAGGTCTACTTTCCTCTTTCTAAGGATGAGTTTAAACAGGCATATCCAGATGGAAGGATGGAATCTGCTCCATGGCTTGCAAAAGAGAAGTATGGGAAGCTCATAATGGAAGAAGCTGTGAGGGTAATAATAAGGAGATTAAGGGAAATCTTAAAGACAAAAATATTATGAAGGTGAAGAGATGTTGGCAGGCAACATAGACGAGCAGATTAACAGAGCAAAAGAAGTCATCAAAGAGGCTGATGCTCTTCTTATAACAGCAGGGGCAGGTATGGGTGTGGACAGCGGACTGCCTGATTTCAGAGGAACAGAAGGTTTCTGGAGAGCGTATCCCATTGCAAGAAAACTTGGTCTGAGATTTGAAGAACTTGCAAATCCAAGGTGGTTTCATGAAAACCCTAAGCTTGCCTGGGCTTTTTATGGACACAGACTTAACCTCTACAGAAAAACACAGCCCCACGAAGGGTTTTACATACTGAAAAAGTTAGGAGAAAGTAAAAGAGGAGGATACTTTGTTTTTACCTCAAATGTTGACGGACAGTTTCAAAAAGCAGGGTTTGACGAGAAGAAAATAGTTGAGATTCACGGTTCTATACACCACCTTCAGTGTATTAAACCCTGCACAGACGACATATGGCCAGCTGATGATGTTGAGATTAATATAGACATGGAAAAGTTTGAAGCAGAAGAACCACTTCCAAGATGCAAGCACTGCGAAGCTTTAGCAAGGCCTAACATTCTTATGTTTGGAGACTGGGAATGGATATCCCACAGAACAGCGGGACAGGAGTTCAGGCTGGAAAGATGGCTTGAAAAGATTGACGACATGGGATACCAACTTGTTGTTATAGAGATTGGAGCAGGAAAAGCTGTTCCAACAGTGAGAATCTTTTCTGAAAGGGTTGCAGACAGGCTGCACGGAACACTTATAAGGATTAATCCCAGAGATTATGATGTTCCTTCATCAAGACACATATCTATTCCGTTAAAAGGGTTAGAAGGAATAAAAACTATCACTGAAGGTATTCTTTGAAAAAAATTTTTTTCAGAATATATTTCCCCTGAGAGCAAAAAGGGGGAAATTAAGATGAAAATCAAGCTAACACCTAAAACTGTAAGTATAATAATCCTTGCTCTTATGGTTTCTTCTGTATTTTTTTATATGGTTGAGAAAAGTATTGACTTCTTTAACTCAGAATTTGCCCAGAATGAAGCAGACTTTAGAGGTTACATAATTGTTCTGTTTGCAAGACTGTTTATGATTATAGGCTGGCTTGCGATAATCTTAGGTCTGTTTTTCAGGGGACATTTTAAAGACATTGAAAAACCAAAAACAGATTTATTAGAACTTCATGAAAAGATTGAAAAGATAGAGAAGAAAAGACTTAAAAAAAAGGGGACTTAAAAGTCCCCCTTTATGTTATTCTTCAACAACCTCTGTAATAAGTGCTCCAGATGGGCATTCCTCAGTTACTTCAAGAGCTCTTTCTGCAAGCTCTCCTTCTATAATAGCACCATCTCCGCCAATATCATCCTTTACTTTTGCTATTCCATCTCCCTGGTCCTCGTAAACCTCTGGGAGTTCGTCGTAGCAGAGAGCACATGCTGTGCACAGGTCCTGGTCTACAGAAACTTTAACCTTCATCTGACTAAACCTCCTTGTTAGTTAGTAAAAATTGAGTTCTTATAGTATATGCTATCATATGTTAAATTGCAATATAACAGTGTTTTATTAGATTCTTTATAATACTGGAAGTTTAGCTATTTATGGGGTATTGAAGTGATAAAAGGTATTTATGTTCACATTCCCTTTTGCAGTTTAAAATGTCCATATTGTGATTTTACTTCTATAACTGTAGATAACCAAAATTTATTTAAAGAATACATAAAAGCTGTATTAAAAGAACTTCGTATGTATAGAAATTGGGGCTTTAACCTTCAGACTGTATACTTTGGAGGAGGAACACCATCTCTACTCCCTCCAGAGATGATAGGTGAAATACTGGAAGGAATACGTAATACTGTTAAATCTATGCCTGTGGAAGTTACCGTTGAGGTAAATCCTGAAACATACAGATATCAGCAGTTTAAAAGGCTAAGAGAATCAGGTATAAACAGGATAAGTATCGGCGTTCAAACTTTTCAGGATAGAATGCTTAAGATGTTAGGGAGGGAACATTCTGTAAAAGATAGCCTGCAAGCTATAGAAGAAGCTTTTGATGCGGGAATAGGAAACATAAGTGTAGACCTGATTTATGGGATACAGGGTCAAACTGTTAGAGAAATAGAGAGGGATTTGAAAATATTAGAAAAACTACCAGTAAAACATGTCTCTGCATACATGCTTACAGCTTATGAAGGAACTCCTTTAGGACAATTAGTCAAAGAGAAAAGATACTTTTTACCTGACGAAGAAACAGTCAATGAGATGTTTCTTATAATTGATTCTTTCCTTGAGGAAAGAGGTTTTCTTAGGTATGAAATCTCAAACTGGGCTAAAACAAACTACCAGTGTAAACACAACCTTTTTTATTGGGAAAGGGAAGAATTTTTAGGAATTGGTGTGTCTGCGTGGTCATTTGTAAAAAGTAAGAGGTTTGGAAACATTAAAAATCTGTCTATTTATTTAAAAAGAATAAAAGAAAATAAAAAACCAGTTGAATTTGTAGAATTCATTGATGCAGATGAAGAGAAAAAAGAAAAAATATTCCTTGGGCTGAGATTAAGGAAAGGGATAGAGTTAAATCTTGTAAAAGGAAAGGAAGAGTTCCTGAAAAGACTTGAAAATGAAGGTCTTGTAGAGATAAGAAATGGAAGAGTCTGTCTAACTCCGAAAGGTGTATTGGTTTCTAACTACATATCTGCAGAGCTTATTTAGAAAGCTCTCTACTCCTTTTCGTTGCCTCTTCAACAGCAGAAATAATAGCATTTTTTAAACCTTTTTCTTCTAATTTATGGAGAGCATAAATAGTTGTTCCCCCCGGTGAGCTTACCTTATCCCTCAAAATGGAAGGGTGTTCTCCTGTTTCTTTCAGCATTTTTGCAGCCCCTAAAACAGTCTGAACAGCTAATTCTTTTGCCTGGTTATAATTTAATCCACACTTTACTCCTCCTTGAATAAGTCCTTCAATAAACATAAAAACATAAGCAGGACCACTTCCAGATAAGCCTGTCACAGTGTCCATAAGGTTTTCGTCAACCTCAACGACAACTCCAAGGGGGGAAAGAAGTTTTATAACTTTTTCTCTTATCTGACTGTTTTCCTTTTCTAAAGTAATACCAATAGCCCCTTCTCCTATTAAAGCAGGTGTGTTTGGCATAGCTCTAACGACAAAAACGTCTTCTATTAAACTTTTAATCTTTGATATTGGAGTTCCTGCAAGAATAGAAATTAGTATCTTTCCTTTGAAAAACTGTTTTATTGGTGCAACAGCGTTTTCTAAATCTTTCGGTTTAACAGCAAGTATTATGATTTCTGAATTTTCTACTACTCTTCTATTACTTGAGCTTCCTGCAACATTGTATTCTTCTACCATGTATTTAATTCTTTCAGGATTTAAGTCATAAACGATAATTTCTGTAGATTTTACTGTTTTACTTCTTACCAGTCCTTTTACTATAGCCTCTCCCATGTTCCCACAGCCTATTAATCCAACTTTAAACATATTTTTTCCTCTTTTCCCGATAGTTAATTTTTTTTCCCTCAGAAAGTTTTATTATATCAATAACCCTGTTTACGTTATAGTCTTCAAGAAAAGAGAGCATTTTTTCAAAAATCTGTTTTGTTACTTGAGCATCAGACATTGCTCTGTGTCTTTGATTATATGGAATACTGAAGTGATATGCGAGATTTTCTAAGGATTTACTGTCAATATCAGGAAGAATTCTTCTGGCAAGATGGTCTGTGCATATGGATGGGTTTTTTATGCTTTTTCCTAAATATGTTTTTGTGTTGTAGTTCAGGAAAGAAAGGTCAAACCTTATGTTGTGGGCAACAAGTATAGAATCTTCAATAAATTGATAAACTTCAGGAATGACTTCTTTTATTACAGGCTGGTCAATCACCATTGCATTTGTAATTCCTGTTAATTTTGTTATGAATGGGGGGATAAATCCTGAATCAGGTTTGATTAAGCTCCAAAACCTGTCTATCTCTACTGCCCCTTGAAATTTGATTGCGGCAATTTCAATAATGTAATCCTTTTCAGGAACAAATCCTGTAGTTTCAAGGTCTATTACTGTAAATGTAGCTTCATCAGTCGTAAGGTTTATCATCGTTTTTTGCCTTTTTATAAAATTATATCCTTATAATAAATTTAAACAACCACGGATATATCGTGCCGCTTATCAGGGAAGCTAAAATAATCATAGATGCATATTCCTCGTCAATAACTTCTGTTTCCAACCCTAATGTTGCTATTGCAACAAGTAGCGTTAAAGGCATAGAAAGGGCAAAAGGAAATGCTAATGTTTCTTTTATTGAAAAACCAGCAAGGGGAAGGGGAATGGCTGCAACAAACCTTATTAAGAGAATAGTTATTGTAATTAAACAGGCTCCTATCACGGTATCTTTTTTCAGTAATTGGAACAAATCAAATCTAAGACCTACTTCTATGAAAAAGACAGGAATTAAAAATCCATATCCAAAACTGCTTATTTTTTCCTGTATTTCGTGTCTTTTCTTGAAAACCATCGCAAATAACATTCCACCAAAAAACGCTCCAATTATGTATTCAAGACCTAAAAGACTGGCAAGGGCAACAAAAATGAACATATTTGCAAAGTTCGCTCTTACTGCTGTTTCTGTGGGGTCATCTGTTTTTATAAGTTTATGGGCTTTTTCAGGGTTCCACCATGCATAGAGCTGAAATATTTTCAGAGTAATATAAGCTATAAAAAAGAACAAATAAATCTCAAAAAGATGTATAAATGTTTCCTTTGAAAATCCATACTTGAAATACATAAAAAACCCAGATATGAAGATAAGACTTACCACTTCTCCTATACTTCCAATAATAAGGCTTGACTGGGCAAAATCTGTTTTTATAAGATTACTGTCCTTCAAGACAGGGTATAAAAGACCTATAGCTATGGTAAGGTATATTAATATGTTTATCTTTGGTTGATTTGTATACATTACTAAAAGAAAAGACAAGATTATAATTATCAGTATGGATATAAGATATATAATAAGATTTCTTTTTGGAGTTATCTTGATTTTTTCAAAATTTATCTCCAGTCCAGCAAGATACATCAAGATAAGAAATCCTAAACTTCCTAAAAAATGTATGATAGTGAATGTTTCTTCTGTCCTGGAGAAAAATACTCCTATAACGAGCCCAAATAGTATCTCTCCCACTGCTGAAGGAAGCATTAACTTTCTACTTATAAAGGGAATGATGAAAGCCCCTACAGATATAACAAGTAAGAGAACAGCTTCTTCCTTACTCATAAGACTCCTCTAAAGGTAGACAAAGAGTGGATAATTTACTATTTTTTGCTATGTAAAAGGGCACACTTGGATTAAAAATAGAAATACTCTCTTTTTTGTCATAGGATACTATGAGAAGAGAGTAATCTTTGCTTTTTAGGTAGTCTATTGTTTTCTTTACAGGGTTTCCTTCAAAAACTGAGTATTTTATCTCCTTTTTGTAGATATGCTCAAAATCGGAAATAATGTTATTTCTTTCCTTTAAAGCTTCTTCTTCTTCAACACCTCTAAGCTCGGCAGGCATAACGCTAAAAACAGCCTCAAACGGCAGCTTCATTAGACGAGATATCTCTATTCCCATTTCTAAGGTAAATGCTGGATCAGGACAGTTCAGAGAAATGATAATCTCTTTGTAGGGGAATTTACCTCTACTGAGTAAAAAAGGCTTATTTGCATTCTGAAATATCTTTTTCAGTTTAAATATAGAAAATACAGACTCTTTTATAAATGGAATTGTAACAACTCCTATACTGTCTTCCTGTGAAAATAACTGTAAGAAGTTGTTTACACTACTTTTAATCTCAAAACTGTCAACCTTTTCTTTTATAAATTCAAAATCCTTTCTCACATCACAACCCTTGAAAGGATATATGAGAAGTTTATGAGCTTTTGTTCCTTTCTTAAAGTATGCAGCTTCTTCAAAGCTTTTTTTCCATTTTTGGTGATATATAACAGCTAAGTCTGAGCCAAACTGAAGGGGAAACTGGGGAATTCCTTTCAGCAGAATGTTTACTAAATTTTCTAAAACTTTTGGGTCTCCAATAATAACAACCTTATCTCCTACCTTTATTCTGTCTTCACCTGTAGGTATGATAAGCTCTCCATTTCTGTAGATGGCAGCAATTCTCCATTTTGTGGGTTTTAAATACTTTAGCTTTCTATCTACCAGATGTGACCGGGCTAATATGTGAACTTCTATAATTTCTCCTTTTCCTAATCCTATGTTCGTTGCTATTGTGTAGTTTTTTTCAATCTTTGATATAACAGCATTGGTGATTATTTCAGCAGGTTTGATAATAGAGACATCAAACTTTTCAAACTCTTTTTCCCGTTCTTGTTCAAACAGTAGAACCATTATAGAAGCATCAAGATTAAAAACTTCCCTTGCTATTCTACATATTTCCAGTGAAACATCTGTATCCTTGATAGTTGATATTATGTATTTGATGTTTTCTGATTTAAGCTTTTTCCAGGTAAGAATACTGGATGCATCTCCTAATATAAGTTGTATGTTCTCTTTGTTTTTGAATCTTTCTTTAAGCTCTTTTATCAGTTCTTCGTTGAAATCAATTCCTATGATGTCCCATTTATCTGAGAGATGTTGCAAAATTTTAAGACCAAAGAATCCCAGTCCAAATATGGTAAGTTTTCTTTTATCCCTTTCAGATACCATAAAAACCTCTAAATGTATAGTAAAATAATTGTCGGTTTATTATATCAAAACAAAAAATGGAGGAAGTATGAAACCAAGAATTGTTTTTGTGAAAACACCTGACCCAAGGGGTGTTGTTGATACTCTTACAGAAGGTTTACAAAAGGCTTTATCAGCGAGAAATTTTGAAGTAAAAGTTGTTGAACCAACTCAAAGTAACATTCAGCAGGTTGTAAACGAGATTATAGAGTATAAACCTCTATTTACTTTTGATTTCAATCTTGATGGTTTAATATTTGCAGAGAAGGACAATCAGCAAAAAATATTAGCTGACATAATAGGAAACATTCATGTATCCTGGTTTTTAGACGACCCTATGATACATTTTGCAAAGCTAAAGTCAGCTCTTAAATCTAACCAGCTGTTGTATCTAACCATTGACATTGAACATGGTCAGTGGCTTGGTTCTATGGGGAAAAATGTTGCATTTTTAGCTCCCGGTATAAACCCAGCTGATTTTCCCCCTCCCAACATTGAAAAAGAGTTTGACCTTGCATTCGTAGGTCCTGTTACTGACCCTGATAACATTGAGATAGCGTGGAAAGAAAGATTTGATGAAGGACTATTTGGTTTTGCTGTTGAGCTTGGTAGGATGCTGTACAGAAATCCAGACATGCCTGTCAGATATGCATCAGGATATCTTCTTTCCCAGTATAATCAGGACTTCCAGCAGGCAATGATAAAGTTCCAGCAGGAAAGGGAAGATGAATTTCTCCAGTATCTCACAGAAATTACCCTATATGCGATGCATCTGAGAAGATGGAATATTATTGATTCTATAGAAGACTTTGAGATAAATATTTTGGGACCTGTAGAAGGTGAAACAAAAGATAACGTGGTAGTGTATAAGCACATAATTGCAAATAAAGATATTATTAGTTTTCTTTCAAAAACAAAGATAGCCCTTCTTTCTCATCCACCGTTTATATCAACAGGTCTTGCATACACTGTTTTTGCTTCTGTTGCTTCCAATACGCTAACAATGGTAGAGGAGAGACTGTCTTCAAAAACATTTTTGGTTGATGGTAGAGACCTTATCACATATCATCCTGTGGACAGTATTGAGATAGAAGGTAAGATTGCTTACTATTTAGAAGAGGCTCCAAAGGAAAGGGAGATGATAGCAAAACAGGGAAGAGATACAGTTTTCCAGAATCACACAATACTCCAGAGGGGAGAGTTTTTGGCAAATATGTTAAATGACATTATTGAAAAAGCTTCTCAACCTGAAGGAAATGGGAAAGCACCAGAAGAAAAGCTAAACTGATGCGGGCTCTGACCCGCTTATATTTTCCTGATAAATCCTTTTATGTTTTTAGCCTTCATAAAGCTGTATGCTTCCTTTTTGTTCTTAAAGCTTCCTATCATTACCTTGTAAAGCTCTCCTTCTTTTCTTATAAAGACATTCTTTATCTGGAGACTTTTCACGAGTTTTTCTGCTTTCTTTTTAGAACTGAATGCTCCTACCTGAATGTAAAATCCGTGAACAAAAGTAGGTTTTTTTACACTTTTAGCAGGTTTTTCTGTTTTTGTGACTTTTTTCTCTTCTTTTGGTTTTTTGTTTTCTAATTTAGGTGTCTCTTTAATTACCTTTTTTTCAGTTTTTACATTTTCTTTCTGTGTATCAGAATGTTGAGGTGGTGTTTTAGTGGGTGTAGGGGAAACAGGTTTTGTTATTTCTTGTTTAGGAGAGACTTCAGATTTCTTTATCTCTTTAGAAACAATAGTTATTTCAGGTTCAGATACTGTTTCTTCCTTGTCTGTGTAGATATTTATGCCGATTATAGAGAATATGATAATAATAAGAAGACCAGACAACAAAATTATTATTCTTTCTATCTTTTCCTGCCTATTTTTTGCTTCTTCCAACTTTTTTATAGTATCTTTTAGGTCTGGCTCCATCCTACATCCTCTCTAAAGGAGTTATTCCCATCAGTTTAAAAAGGGTTCTTAAAGTTTCCCTTATAGCCTTTAAAAGTAAAAGTCTACTTCTCATTAAATTTTCGTCATCAGGATTTAAAAACTTAAAGTTATTGTAATAGTAATGAAACTCTGATGCTAATTGGTATGTTATCTGGGTTAGTTTATGGGGCTGTTTTCTCTCTCCTGCTTCTCTTATCAGGTCTGGAATAAAGGCAAGGAATTTCATTAAAGCTCTTTCTGTTTCTTCTTTCAGGAGGGAAATGTCTGCTTCAAAATCTTCCTCCGGGTCAAAACCAAACCTTTCTTTTGCTTCTCTGAAAACACTACATATACGGGCATGGGCATACTGAACGTAATAAACAGGATTTTCAGAAGATTTTTTTACAGCAAGGTCTATATCAAAGTTCAGATGTGTATCACTGTCTTTTGTTAGAAAGAAATAGATGACAGCATCTTTACCTACTTCCTCAATAAGCTCCTTAAGGGTAATAAAGCTACCAGACCTTTTTGACATCTTTATCTCTTTACCTTCTTTAAACAGCTTTACAAGCTGAATAAACATAACATTTATCCAGTTTTCTGGAACGCCAAATGCCATAACGGCTGCTTTCAGCCTTGGGAAGTAACCGTGGTGGTCTGCTCCCCACACATTAACGATGAAGTCGTATCCCCTCTTAAACTTGTCGTAATGATATGCTATGTCCCCTGCAAAATATGTGTAAGAGCCGTCAGATTTTATTATTACCCTGTCTTTGTCATCACCGTAAAGTGTGGTTTTTACCCATACTGCTCCATCTTTTTCGTAAATCATTCCTTTATTTTTTAGAAACTGCAAGGCCTCTTCAACTTCTCCAGATGTGTAAAGCTTCTTTTCACTGAACCATATGTCAAACTCAACTCCAAATTCTTTAAGGTCGTTTTTTATCCTTTCTAATAAAAGTTCCTTTGCAAACTCTCCGCAAAAATCTATTGCCTGTTTCTCGTCAACCATTGAGAGTATCTTTTCCCTCTCGTATTTGTATAAATGCTGTGCTATCTCCTTTATGTATTCCCCGTGGTATCCATCTTCTGGAAATGGATAGTCAGGTTGCTCAATCTGTCTGAATCTCGCATACACTGACTCTCCCAATTTTTGTATCTGTCTTCCTGCATCATTTATGTAAAACTCCCTTTCAACATTGTATCCAAGGTATTCATATAGATTTGACTGGACGTTACCTACGACGGCACCCCTTCCGTGTCCAAGATGAAGAGGTCCTGTGGGGTTTGCACTGACAAACTCTACATTAATTCTGCCCTTGTTTTTGTCTTTTGCAGCTCCGTAGCTGTCCTTTTCTACCAGTATCTGTTTTATAATCTGTTCATAGTAATCTGTAGAAAGAAAAAGGTTTATAAATCCGGCTCCTGCAACCTCAACCTTTTGAAATTCTGGCAGTTTTTCCAAAATTTCTTTAATCTGGTAGGCTATCTCTAAAGGTTTTTTCCTGAGATGTTTTGTGAGAAGAAATGCTGCATTTATGGACAGGTCTCCAAACTTTTCTTCTTTTGGAATTTCTACTTTTATTTTGTCTTTTATACTTTCTATATCTGGTATGCTTTTACCTATCTCTTTAACAATCCTCTCTTTTATTTCCTCTTTCATCTTTCTCCTTTATAATCTTTGTTTTTTAATATTTTATAACAACGGCTTTTTTGAGGTCATAAAAAGATTTAAAATAAATAAACAAAAAAGAGGTGAGAAAGTGCAGAAGTTCATTTTTATCACTGGAGGTGTCCTTTCTTCCTTAGGTAAGGGCGTGGCGTCAGCAAGTATCGGTTCTATTCTTGAAAGTATGGGATACAACATTACCTTTTTAAAACTTGACCCTTATTTAAACATAGACCCGGGGACAATGAACCCTTATCAACACGGTGAGGTTTATGTTACAGAAGATGGAGCAGAAACAGACCTTGACCTTGGACATTATGAAAGGTTTACCAATGTTACGCTTACAAAATACAATAATACCACTTCAGGTAAGCTGTATCACTCTTTGTTAGAGAAAGAGAGGAGAGGAGCATATCTTGGTGCAACTGTTCAGGTTATTCCCCACTTTACTAACGAGATAATCAGAAGTATTGAAAAGGCTGCATCAAAGTCTGAGATAGCCCTTGTTGAGATTGGAGGAACAGTTGGAGACATAGAAAGTCTGCCTTTTTTAGAAGCTATCCGTCAGATGGGTTTAGAATTGGGAAGGGAAAATGCTCTATTTATTCATCTAACTTATGTTCCTTACATAAAAGCAGCAGGAGAGCTTAAAACTAAACCATCCCAACATTCTGTAAAGGAATTAAGGGCTATAGGAATTCAGCCGGACATTCTGATATGTAGAGCGGACAGACCTCTTCCAAAAGCTATTAAAAGAAAACTTGCCCTTTTTACAAATGTGGAAGAAGATGCTGTTATATCAGCCCCAGATGTTGACATAATATACAGGATACCCCTTTACCTCCACAGGGAAAAGATTGACCAGATTATTGCAAAGCGTTTAAATCTTCCATATAAAGAACCAGACCTGAAGCACTGGCAGAAGATAGTAAACACATTGACAAAACTGAAAGAAGAAGTAGAGATTGGTATTGTTGGTAAATATGTAGAGCTAAAGGATGCATACAAAAGTATAATAGAGTCTTTTAATCACGCTCAGATACCAAATCAGATAAAGGTAAATCTCCACTGGATAAATGCAGATGAGATAACAGAAGAAAACATTCAGGAAAAATTAGGTAGTTTAGATGGAATTCTGGTTCCAGGAGGATTCGGAGAAAGGGGAGTAGAGGGTAAGATACTGACAGCTAAATTTGCAAGGGAAAATAATGTTCCATACTTTGGTATATGTCTTGGTATGCAGGTTGCTGTTATTGAGTTTGCAAGGAATGTAGTGGGACTGAAAGAGGCTAACTCAACAGAGTTTGACCCTGAAACTCCATACCCTGTAATTGACCTGATGCCAGAGCAAAAGGGTATAGATAAAAAAGGTGGAACAATGAGGCTGGGAGCATACAAATGCACACTGATAGAAGGAACGAAAGCTTATGAGATTTATGGGAAAAAGGAGATTTACGAAAGGCACAGGCATAGATACGAGTTTAACCCAGACTTCAGACCTCTGTTAGAAGAAAAAGGTCTTATTGTTTCAGGTGTCTACAGGGCAAAAAATCTTGCAGAAATAATAGAACTGCCAGAGGATATGCATCAGTGGTTTGTTGCATGTCAGTTCCATCCAGAATTTAAAAGTAAACCTTTTAGCCCTCATCCTCTTTTTGTATCATTTGTGAAAGCAGCATATAGAAATAAACTTAGCAAAAAGGTGATAAATGAGAAACAATCTTGATAAGCTTTTTTTCCCTTCCTCTATCGCAGTAGTTGGAGCAACAGATAAGAAGGAAAAAGTAGGGTATGCTATTTTTAAAAATATAATTTCAGGAGGCTTTAAAGGGAAAGTATATCCTGTAAATAAAAGGTTAGATTATTTAGAAGGATATAAGGTTTATCATTCTGTTGTTGAGATACCCGATGAAGTAGACCTTGCAATAATAAGTATTCCCATAAGGTATGTTCCAGAGTTGTTTGACCAGTTAGGTAAGAAGAAAGTTCCTGCTGCTGTGGTAATATCTGCAGGGGGAAAAGAAGTAGGTGAAGAAGGAAGAAAAATAGAAGAGGAAATCAAACTTAAAGCAAGAAAATACAACATCAGATTTTTAGGACCTAACTGTTTAGGTTTTTCTAACACTATAATAAATCTAAATGCAAATTTTGGGATTGATACACCACTCAAAGGTGAAACAGCTTTCGTATCCCAGAGTGGAGCTCTCTTTACAGCACTTATGGACTGGGCTTTAGAACAGCGTATCGGATTTTCGTATGCTGTCAGTATTGGAAACATGGCAGATATAGAGTTTGGAGAGCTTATTTATTATTTAGGGAAAAAGAAGGAAGTAAAAAACATACTTGTGTATATGGAAAGCCTTACAAATCCCCATTCTTTTTATAAAGCAGTCAAAGAGATATCTCTACAAAAACCTGTTGTGGTAACAAAATCAGGTAGAGCAGAAACAGGACAGAGAGCGGCAGCTTCCCATACAGGAGCTATCGGTGGAAAAGATTTCTTATATACAGCTCTTTTTGATAGAGCAGGGGTTTTAAGAACAGACACTGTTCTTCAGCTTTTTGACATCACAGACTCTTTTTCAAAGCAGTCTTTACCGAAGGGAGATAAATTTGTGGTGATAACTAATGCAGGTGGTCCCGGTGTTATGGCTGCTGATGAATTTGACAGATTAGGAATAAAAGCTGCCCAGCTTTCAGAAAAGACATTAATGCAGTTAAATGAATTTTTACCTCCTGTCTGGAGTCATGGAAACCCTGTGGATATTATAGGGGATGCATCCCCTGAAAGATACAGGAAGACTTTAGAAATTATCTCCAAAGATAACAATGTAGATGGAATAATAGTTATCATTACACCTCAATTTATGACTAAGCCAGTTGAAACAGCAAAATCACTGATAGAAGTTACAAAAAAATCAGATAAACCTGTTTACTGTGTTCTTATGGGAGGTGTAAAACTAAAAAAAGCAAGAGATATGTTAGAGAGTAGTAATATACCTGTTTTTGAAACACCAGAAGAAGCAGTTAACACAATGTATTCAGGATACATTTATAACAGGAAAAGAAATCTCGTTAAGCAGGACAATTTTTTGTTGAACAAGAAGCATCCTGAGTATGAAAATGTTAAGAAGATTATTGAGCACCACTTAAATTCTGGAAAAACTGTTCTTACAGAATATCAAACAAAACAGATAATCAGTAAATACGGTATTCCAATAAATGAAACAGTTAGCTCAAATAATGTTGAAGAAATAATATCTTTCGCAAGGAAAGTAGGATTTCCTCTGGTTCTTAAAATAGATTCCCCTGACATACTGCATAAAACAGAAGCTAACTGTGTTATAACAAACATATACACAGAAGACCAGATAGTCAGAGGATATGAAGAAATTCTGAGAAATGGGAAAAAATACAAGAAAGATGCTGTTATATATGGTGTAATTGCAGAAAAACAGGTGGAAGGAGATTACGAGTTGATAATAGGAAGTAGTCACGACGACCTATTTGGGCAGTATCTTATGTTTGGTTCTGGAGGTATATTTGTAGAAGCACTGAAAGATGTATCCTTTAGTTTAGTTCCTTTATCCGAAATTTTTGCAAAAGAGATGATAATTTCCACAAAAATATACAACCTTTTAGAAAAAGGTTTTAGGAATAAAAAACCTGTGGACATAAGTAGGATTATTAATATATTAATGAATATATCTAAACTGCTTTTAGACTTCCCTCAAATAAAAGAGATGGACATAAACCCACTGATAGTTAAGGAAGAGGAAATATATGCAGTTGATGGGAGAATGGTTCTCAGGGAAAAAATTGGAAACAACAGTGTTTTGATATCTGATATAGGAGGAGATAATTGATAAGAGAAGAGCTTACACCAAGACAGATTGTTCAAGAGCTTGATAAATATATCGTTGGTCAAAAAGAGGCAAAAAAGGCTGTTGCTATAGCCTTAAGAAATAGATGGAGAAGACAGCAACTTCCTGAAGATTTAAGGGACGAAATAATCCCAAAAAATATACTGATGATAGGACCTACAGGTGTTGGTAAAACAGAGATAGCAAGGAGACTTGCAAATTTAGTAGGAGCACCTTTTATAAAAGTAGAAGCAACAAAGTTTACTGAGGTTGGATATGTGGGAAGAGATGTAGAGTCAATAATAAGGGAGCTTGCTGAGGCTTCCTTTAAGATGGTTAAAGCAGAAAAAATGGAAGAAGTTCAGGAAAAGGCAAGAAAGTTAGCTGAAGAAAAGGTTTTAGACTATCTTGTTCCCCGTAAAGTAAGAAGATACGGAAGCCTTGAGGCATTTGAAGAGGAAGAATCTCCAGCAAGGGAGAAGTTCAGGCAGATGCTTAGAGAAGGACAGCTTGATGAGAGAACAATAGAGATAGATGTGGAAGAAAAGCCTGTATCTGTAATAGGTGGTGTAATAGCTCCAGGAATGGAAGACATAGAAAATCAGCTGAGGGATCTGTTCTCCAGCCTTTCACCTTCAAGAAAAAAAAGGAGAAAGGTAACAGTAAAAGAAGCTATGAAAATACTCCAGCAGCAGGAAGCTGAAAAGCTGATAGATATGGACGAAGTGGCATCAGAGGCAATTTATAGAGCAGAGAATTTTGGTATTGTATTTATAGACGAGATAGACAAAGTGGCTGGTAAGTCTTCAGGTTCTTCTCCTGATGTTTCAAGGGAAGGTGTTCAGAGAGACCTTCTACCTATTGTTGAAGGGACAACTGTTTCCACAAAGTATGGCCCTATAAAAACAGACCACATACTGTTTATAGCAGCAGGAGCTTTTCATCTTTCAAAGCCTTCAGACCTTATACCAGAACTTCAGGGGAGATTTCCCATAAGGGTTGAGCTACAGCCTTTAACGAAAGAAGATTTTGTTAAGATACTGACCCAGCCAAAAAATGCTTTGATAAAGCAGTATAAAGCTCTGATGGAAACAGAAGGTGTTCATTTGGAGTTTACAGATGATGCTATTGAAACAATTGCCGAGATAGCAGAAGAGGTTAATGAAAAGACAGAAAATATAGGAGCAAGGAGACTTCATACGATATTAGAGAGGATTATGGAAGATTACTCATTTGAAGCTCCGGAGCTAAAAGGACAGTATATTATTATTGATGAGAAAGTTGTAAGAAAAAAACTTGAAAATGTTATACAGAGTGAAGACTTAACCCGTTATATACTATAAGGAGGTGTTAAAAATGGCTGAGAAAAAAAGGGAAGATGTTGACGTGGAAATTTTAAAACAGGAGATAGAGAGACTTAAGCAGGATTTAGAAAGGCTGAAAATGAGAACCCTTGAAAAAACTCCCGGAGAGATGATAAGTAAAGAAGCAGTGATAAAAGTGTTAGATGAGACAGAAAATATTATTAAAAAAACATTTTCTGTTTTAGAAGGAGCTATTATTGGAGCTATTGAAGGTGCCAAAAAAAATCTAAAGTAGGAGAGGACAATGGAAGAGCAACTTAATGAAGTTCCTATACCTTTTTCACAGTTGCTTAAGGAGATTGACGTAAAAGATAAATCTACTGCCTATGTGTTAATTGAAGCTAATCCTCCAGACATTCCTTACATAATGGAAGAGCTTGCAAAGATAGAAAATGTAAAGTCTGCTGATGTGGTGACAGGAATATACGACATTATTGTTTTTTTAGAAGGAGAAGACCAGAACGAGATAGGAAAGGTTGTGATAAGAGACATACATTCAATTAGAGGTGTAAAAAAAGCAACAACCTGTATGGTTGTTAAGATTTAATGGTGGTGTCTGTGTCTTTTTCTGACACACACCCTTTTTCTCTTTACTTTTATCAGTTTATCTCCTTTAAAATACTGTAATTTCACTATTCTACATTTCCCAGCCCATCTGACCGGAACAGCCTTTATCCACACTTTTTCTCTACATTTGTAACACCTGTATATTACAGGTCTATCGTATTCAGAGCACTCTTGTGCTGCCCTGTTAGAAATCTCAACGATAGTTCCTGTTACTACAGCTCCAACAACACCACCGATAAATGCACCTCTCCACGGATTTTCCTCGTCCAATATAGCTCCAACAGCAGACCCTGCTGCTCCTCCAACAACAGCTCCTTCGTATGCCTCTTTTGAACAACCAGCTATAAAAATAAAAAATGCTACTGCAGGAAGTATAAATCTTTTCATTTTATCTTCCCTGAACCTGTCTTATTCTTCTTGCAAGCTCCCTTATCGCTTCCATCTGACTCATTCCTCTGTCCATCAGCTCTCGGACAGTCTGTGCCTTTGCCAGTGTGTTGACCACTTCTAAAACTTCTCCATCTATTTCACACTCATTTTTGCCATTTTCAATAGTCTGGGTTATGCAGTTTTCAAGCTGTTCTTTTGTAAACTTTTCAGCAAGCTGTTTTATCTCTCTTGTGTTCATTTTTCAGCCCCCTGAATTTTTCTTATTCTTCTTGCAAGCTCCCTTATCGCTTCAATCTCTGTCATACCTCTGTCCATCAATTCTCTCACTGTTTCTGCCTTTGCAAGGGTGTTAAGAATTTCCATCACATCTCCAGACAGTTCACATCCTTTAAGGGTTGGTTTGCCTATCTTTAGTGTCTGGTTTATACATTCCTCTATCTGCTCTGGTGTAAATCTTTTGGCAAGCTCTTTTATCTCTTTTATGTTCATAGCTTAATCTTTCCTTTATACTTTTTGGATAGCTCCCTTTTTATGTCCCTTTCTTTTATAGCTTCCCTCTTTTCATACTTTGCTTTTCCTTTGGCAAGGGCTATCTCTAACTTTGCCTTCCCATTTTTAAAATATAATTTCAAAGGAATGATAGTCAAACCCTTTTCCTGAACCTTTCCCATCAGCTTTAAAATTTCCCTTTTGTGGAGCAAGAGTTTTCTTTTCCTGTAAGGGTCGTGCTGGAGTTTCCCTGCAGGTTTGTAGGGAGCTACATACATGTTGTATATGTAAGCTTCACCGTTGTCTATTCTGATAAATGAGTCCCTCAAATTTACAGCACCTTCTCTTATAGACTTTACTTCAGAACCTTCAAGGACAAGACCTGCTTCGTATGTCTCTATTATGTTGTAGTTGTGGTATGCATTTTTGTTTGTTGCAACGACTTTTATTCCCATTTCATCACCATTTCATTTTTTTATTTTAGAATAATTATAAAACTATAAAAGAAAAAGGAAAAAGCTATGGTAAGGTTAATACTGGTTCTCCTTCTTTTTATAACTACTTTTAATGCTGGCTATACTGCTGTTTTTTACAGACTTGATATCTCTATAGACACTAAAAACAGCTCCCTTAGAGGAGGAGCAACGATAACTTCAGACAGACCTGAAGTTGTAAAACTGTCAACAGAAGGATTAGATGTTGTCTCTGTCTTTTATGGGGAAGAGAAAATTCCTGTTAAAAGCAGTTATAAACTTGAGATAACTCCAGAGAAAAGTCTGACTGTGATATACAACCTTAAACTTTCTGACTACCATTCTGAAAATATTATCACAGATGAGGCTGTCAGTCTTTTAGGAAACTGGTATCCATTTGTTGAAAATCTTGCTGTTTACTCCCTTAAAGTTGAAGTCCCACAGGGCTTTATACTGATTTCTGAAGCTGAAGAAGAAAAAGTGGAGAAAAAGGATGGGAAAACTTACTACAGCTTTAAATTTCCCTATCCTTTAGAGCATATACATCTTATTGGAACAACAAAATATGTAGTAAAAGAGAGGAATTTTGGAGATGTAAAGATACAGGCATACTTTTTTGAAAGGGATAAAGAATTAATGGACAGATATCTCCAGAAAACTGAGGAATACATAAAGCTATATTCTGAGAGGATAGGCAGGTTTCCATACAAAAGATTTGCTATTGTTGAAAACTTCTTTCCCACAGGCTACTCTATGCCCACCTTTACCCTTATAGGTCAGCAGATAATAAGATTTCCCTTTGTTATAAATCAGTCCCTTCCCCACGAGATACTCCACCAGTGGTTTGGATGCTCCATATATGTTGACGACATTAAGGGAAACTGGGCTGAAGGGCTGACCACTTACCTTTCTGACTACTACTTCTCTGAAGACAAAAGGATGTATAGAAAAAACAGTATTCTGAAATACATGGCATTTGCAAAAGATGACTATCCCCTTACACAGTTTAGAGGGAAAACGGACAGAAAATCTGAAGCTATAGGTTACGGCAAAACGATGATGGTTTTTTACATGTTAGAAGATATTGTGGGAAGAGAAAAATTTAACAATGCTCTGAGATTTTTGTATAAAAATTTCAGGTTTAAAAGGGTTTCGTGGGAAGACATAAAGTCTGTGTATGAGAATGAGTATAAAAAAGATTTAGACTGGTTTTTCTCCCAGTGGATTAAAAGAAAAGGTATGCCTGAATTACAGATTAAGATTGAAGACCACACATTAAAGGATGATGGTTTTCACATAAAGCTGAAAGTAAAACAGAGTGAAAACTACAAGGTAAAACTGCCTGTTTTTGTAGAAACATATCTCGGCACTGAGAAACACGAAGTATGGATAGATAAAAAAGAGGAAGAAATAGAGATTATCTCACAGGATGAGCCTTTGAGGGTCGTTGTTGACAGGGATTACCAGATATTCAGGAAACTCCAGTGGGAAGAGACAAATCCTGTTATATACTTTACCCTTGCAGACAGGAAAGCTGTTGTTTTTCTCAGTGACAGGGACATATACTCTCCCATCACTGCATACTACGCAGAAGGAACACAAAAAAATCCTGACCAGTTTTCGTTCAGCGATGTATACGGAAAGAATGTTGTTATCTTAGGTTCAGACAATCCAGTTCTCAAAAAGATATTTGGAAAAAAGTTCCAGTCAGAGGATTTTGTTGAGGTATTTAAAAATCCATTTGGGGAGAACAAGGTTATAACAGTTTTCAATCTAAGCAGTTACATGCAGGCTAAAATGATTGCAGGAAGGATTAAACATTACGGTAAATACTCAAAAATAAAGCTTAACGGCTTTAGAATTGTTAAAAAAAGTGTGAAAAACTATCAGAACGGTATGACTCTTAAGGTTAGACAGAAAGCTGAGATAGTTTCTGACAGTGGGATTAAGGAGTTTAAGAACATAATAGAAGATGCTCTAAAATCAAAGGTCATCTATGTTGGAGAACAGCACACAATGTTTTCAAACCATGCTATGCAGCTGAGTATCATAAAAGGAATTTACAGCAGGTATCCAAAGATAGCCGTTGGTATGGAGATGTTCCAGAGGTCAAAGCAGGATGTTATTGACAGGTATCTAAGGGGAGAGATAGATGAGAAACAGTTTTTAAAACAGTCTGAGTATTACAGGGCATGGAAGTATAACTACCACCTCTACAGACCTATCATCCAGTTCTGCAGGGAAAACAACATAAGAATAATAGCCCTCAATGCAGACAGGGAGCTTGTCAGGAAAGTGTCAGAAAAAGGGATACAGAGTCTGTCGGCTGAAGAGATGAAAAAACTGCCAGAAGACATGGACTTTTCCAGTGTCAGATATGTTGAGTATCTGAAAGGTATTTTTTCAGAGCACGGAAGCTCTGTAACAAAAAGAAAGAAGTTTATAAACTTCCTCCAGTCCCAGATAATATGGGATGAAACAATGGCAGAAACAGTGTCCCATTTTTTAACAGAAAATCCCGATTATAAAATCATTGTTCTTGCAGGTGGAGGACACGTAAGATTCAGATACGGAATACCCTCAAGGGTAGAGAGAAGAACAGGTGAGAGGGGACTGGTTGTTCTGATGGATGACCAGCTAAAAAAAGGTATTGCTGATTACATTGTTTACACTGCGCATCTGACAGGTGTTAAGGAGAGAAAGATAGGGGTTTACATAGAAGAAACAGGCAAGGGACTAAAAGTTATTAAGGTAAAGAAAAACTCTCCAGCTGAAAAAGCAGGAATAAAAAAAGGAGACATTATTGTCCAGTTTAACGGCAGAGAGATAAAAGACCTTGTTGACCTGAAAGTAGAGCTCTTTTTCTCACAGCAGGAGAACAGCATAACTGTTTTGAGAAACGGTAAAAAGGTAAAAATGAAGCTCACTTTTGAAGATTAGATGGAAATATTTTTAACTGGTAGTATATTCTATTGGTATGGAAATACTGAAATACTACAAAAACAGAATTGTTTATTCAAAAATACTACCCCCTGAAAAGGCTCATTACAGCAGTTATCCGTTTAAAAACAGCAGGATAAACAGATTTCTGAGAGAAAAAGGGATAAAACTGTATACCCATCAGGTTGAAGGGCTAAAGAATGCTCTTTCTGGAAAAAATACTGTCCTGACCACACCTACAGCTTCAGGAAAGTCTTTTGTTTACCTGTTTTCTCTTCTTGAAAAGCTGACAGAAAATCCCCACTCAAAAGCCCTTGTAATTTTTCCATTAAAAGCCCTTGCAAGAGACCAGTATGGAAAAATATCAGAGATTATAATGGAAACAGGTATTGATGCATCTGTTGAGGTTTACGATGGTGACACAGACAGGGAAAAAAGGCATAACATAAAAAGAAATCCACCAAACTTCCTGATAACCACACCTGACATGCTTAATGCAGGAATACTACCCTATCATTCAGGCTGGTCTTCATTTTTTGAGGATTTGGAGTTTATCGTTTTAGACGAAATTCATGCATACAGGGGAATACTTGGTTCCCACATATCAAACATAATAAGAAGGCTGAAAAGGATAGTCTCCTTTTACAGGACAAAAAAGCCTGTTTTTATAATGAACTCAGCCACAATACACAACCCTTCAGCCTTTGCATCAAAACTGATAGGCGAAGAAGTGGTGGAAGTGTCAAAATCAGGAGCTCCTGCTCCTGAGAGGGAGATACAGATATTCAGGGGTTTAAAGTCTTCAGAAGTGGCAGAGCTTATTGCAAACAGTGTTATCAGTAATGTATCAACGATAGTGTTTGTTGATAGTAGAAAAGAAGCGGAACTTCTCTCTCTAAGAGTTAAAGACACCCTGATAAAAAAAGGAAGAGAAGACCTTGTGGAAAAGGTCAGTCCCTACCGTTCAGGTTATACCCCAGAAGAAAGAAGAGAGATAGAATTTAAGATTATGACCAGAAATGTCTTGGCTGTTATATCAACCAGTGCCCTTGAGATGGGAATAGACATTGGAGAGATAGAGAGCTGTATACTGGTTGGATATCCAGGAACACTTGCACAGCTGTGGCAGAGATTTGGAAGGGCAGGAAGGAGAGATAAGAGGGCATATAACATACTGATTCCAAAGAGAAATGCCCTTGACCAGTATTTTGTAAAAAATCCTGAAGAGATATTTCACAGGCAGATGGAAGAGCCTATAATAAACCCAGAAAACAGATACATACTGAAAAAACATATCCCTGTTATGGCTTTTGAACTGCCGATAAAAGTCAGTGAAATGACAGAAACAGAAAAAGAGGTTGCAAGGGAGCTTTACAAGGAAAAAAAACTGAGGTTTGCAAACAACAAGCTGTATGCATCAAAGCAGGAACCATTTAGCATAAGGTCAGCAGGAGACAGCTACACTATTGTTGAGAGTATAACAGGAAGAATTGTAGGAAGCATATCAGAGGACATTATGATTTATGAAACATATCCGGGAGCTGTTTACCTTCACAATGGAGAAAAATATGTGGTTGAAAATGTATCACAGGAGGATAAAACTGTTTACGTTGTAAAATCTGAAGTTTCCTACATAACAGAGCCTCTAAAGGAGTCATTCATAGAAATTGTGAATGTTGAAAGCTCAAAAACAGCTGGAAAGATACAGATTTTCAAAGGAAAGGTCAACGTCAGGACAACTGTTGTTGGCTATTCAATGAGGGATTTGGAAAACGATGAAAAGCTGAAAGATGAAGTATTCACTGAAGACAGATATTTGACGAGGGAGTTTGAAACAGTGGCTTTCTGGTGGACTGTCCCTTCAGAATGGGAAGAAGAGATTATTCAAAAAAATACGAGACATAATGCCAGACTTCTCTCCCATTTCATTAAAGAAAAGGGCAGATTGTATACAGGAGATTTTGTTTATGGAGATGTTGTTTCAGAAAAGCTCCTTAATTTAAGGAAGGATGGAAACATAGACCATTTACTGTATGTTGTTAAAGCAACCCAGTCTTTAAGCACAAAGTTAAGCGATAAAGAAAGGGAATTTTTTAAAGAATACATAAGAAGAATAAAAGATAGGAAAAACAGTTTCTTAGGTGCTCTTCACGGTGTTGAGCATACTCTTATCGGGATATACCCACTGTATGCTATGAATGACAGATGGGATATAGGAGGACTTTCTACGCCGTTTTTCCCTGAAACAGGAAAGCCAACAGTATTTATATACGACGGATACGAAGGTGGAGTAGGATACTCTGAAGTGGGATTTAACAGATTAAAGGATATGATAAAAAGTGTTTACAGAACTGTTTCAAGATGCAGATGTGTCAGTGGATGTCCCTCCTGTATTTACTCACCAAAATGTGGAAACTCTAACGATTATTTAGATAAAACAGCAACAATAATACTGTCTCACATGATGTTAAAGGAGCTGTCCTAAATCTTCAGGAGATTCTTTTCCTCTTTTTTCTTCTTTACAGCTTCATCAATAGCCCTGAGAACATCCATCTTTCTTTTAGAGGAGCACCAGTCTGGGGCAATAAGCTCGTCTTCCTTTGCTTCTCCTGTTAATCTATGAACGATAATGTCTTCTGGAAGGTATTCAAGGAGGTCTGCAACAATCCTCGCATACTCCTCTAATTCTAAAACGCCAAACTCTCCATCTGCATACTGTTTTGCCATAACTGTATGTTTAACAACGTGAAGGGGGTGTATCTTTATTCCATCTATAGGCAGTGCAGCAATCAGTTTTGCCGTTTCAATGTAGTCTTCATACTCATCTCCCGGAAGCCCAACAATCATATGAGCACACACCTTTATACCCGGTCTTTTTTTTGTTCTTAAAACAGCATCAACAAATTCAGAAACACCGTGACCTCTATTTATATCCCTTAATGTCTTAATGTTTGCTGTCTGAAGACCGTATTCTAACCAGATTTCAGGTTTTTGTGTTGTGTATGTTGCTATAAGGTCTAAAACAGGTTCAGGAACAACATCTGGTCTTGTTCCTATAGACATTCCTATAATCTCAGGATACTCCATTGCCTTGTCATATATCTCCTGTAGTTTCTCAACAGGTGCATAGGTGTTTGAAAATGCCTGAAAGTAAGCGATGTAACCTTTTATGTTTTTGAATCTTTTCTGGTAAAAATTCATAGACTTTTCAATCTGCTCTTCCACAGACTGTTTTGTCATTGCATAGGGGCTGAAAGAAGTATTGTTACAGAATGTGCATCCACCAAAAGCAACGTAACCGTCTCTGTTGGGACAAGTAAAACCAGCATCTATAGATATTTTCTGGATACGACCACCGTATTTCTCTTTAAGATACTGGTTAAACTTTATCATATTAAACTCCACAAGACTGTATATTAGAAATATTCTACAACAGTTTAGTTTAATTTATTTACTCTTTTTTTTAATGCAACATTTTTCTGAAGGTTTTCCAAGGTAGTAACCCTGTGAGTAGTCTATGCCAAGACTTTTTACCATGGCATAAACGTCTTCATTGTGAACATATTCTGCAACGGTTCTTATCCCAAGTTTTCTTGAAAAATCAACAATAGTTGATACTATTATCTGAACGTATATGTCGTAAGGAAGCTGTTTTATTAAAGAGCCGTCTATCTTTATAAAGTCAGGTTCAAGGTTTACAATGTGTGAGTAGTTAGAATAACCACTGCCAAAGTCGTCAATGGCTATCTTTGCCCCCAGACTCTTTACATTTTTCACAAACATATAAATCTCGTCATAATTTTTTATACTTTCACTTTCTAATATCTCAAATGTTACCCTTTTAGCCACTTCTGGCTCTTTCTCTAAGACTTTGTATATATACTGCACTATCTCTTTATCTGTCATGTCTTCGCTGGAAAGGTTTATGGAAAATGAAACGTCAGTATTTCTAAACTTATTAAATGCTTTCCTTATGACTGTTTTTGTTATTATGCTGTAATACTTTGATTCCCTCGCTATAGGGAGAAAAAACATAGGAGTTATGATGTTACCACTTTGGTCTGAAATCCTCACTAAACATTCGTATTTTGCCACTGCCCCTGTTTTGTTATCAAAGATTGGCTGATAATACAGATGAATCCTGTTGTTGTTGACAGCATACTTTATTATGCTGAGTATCCTGAGGTTGTCCTCTATAGCTTTTGCTAAATTCAGCTCTGGTGAGTAAACCATGTATTTTTCTCTTCTTTTTTTCACGTATTTTAAAACCATGTCTGCCTTTTCAAGTAGGGGTCTCTCGTAAGAAACTCCAACAGATACATTTATAGATAATTCAATGTCAATTTCCCTGTCTCCATCTTTACTTTTTATAATAAATGTGTGGCCTTCAACAGCTCTTATAAGCTTCTCTGTAAGCCTGACCGTCTTTTTTCTCAGATTTTCGTAAAGAATTCCAAAGTCATCTGCTCCTAATCTAAAAATCTCTGCTTCTACTCTTTCCCTCTCAAAAAAACTTTTTATAAATTTTCCCAGATGCACGAGAAGTTGGTCTCCAAACGCTGAACCATAAAGGTCGTTTATATGTTTAAAGTTATCAATGTTTACAAGAATAAATGTGGGATTTTTGTAATGGGTTTCTTTTAAAAAGAACGCTTTCCTGTTGGGTAGACCTGTAAGCTCATCAGTTATCATCTTTATCTCAAGATTTCTTCTAAGTTGTCTGAGGATTTTGTTGTTCTTCTCTAACTTTACAAGAAGAAACGCAAGATATCCTAATACCAGTAGAAAAAGACCTGTTGCACCTAATGAAAAGAGTGTAATAATTCTTGACTCTTTACCTGTTTCCTTAATAAATGAATTTTTTATCTGGTTCATAAGTTTTATGTCTGTTTCATCTTCAAGCAGATACTGGAGGGTTTTGTAATACACAGGGAATGTTTTTACAAATACATTTAAATGGGAAAGAAGAATGTTGTGAAACTCCTGAAGTTTAGGATTGTCAAATCTGTATTTTTGCAGAAGGTTTATGTCGTGCTCAAGCTCTGTCATAAAAGATTCGTCAAGGGCATTTTTTATGATAAATAGTGATGAAATGACTCTATTCAGTGTAAGGAAGTAATCAATGTCAGGATTTTTTGCAATCTCTATGTATCTAAGTGTAAGAGATGGTATGTAAATCTGTGAGTTTTTAATCAGTGAGTTGACTGTCTCAAACCTGTGTATCTGTTTTATTTTTTTGTCTAATTCTTTTTCATATTTTAGAAGAAACCTGTAAGAGTTTTCGTGAAAACTACTTTTTAAATGAGATTTTTTCAGCTTTTTGATATTTTCCTTTATTTGTTTTGTAATTCTTTCCAGATGGTCATAATTGTAATACAGATAAAAGCTACTTTTTAAAATTTCTCCTTCTAACTTGTATTCCTGTTTTTCTATATCTTTTATGATACTTAGTGTGTGGGCAGATTCTTCAATAAACTTTCTCGTAAACTGGTTGTATATAATAAAGCCTACAGTTACCAAAATAGCAAGTAAAATAATTATGTTAAGTTTTTTCAACTTAGTTTCCTTTCAAAATTTCTGGAAGTTCACCTCTTAATGTTTTTAAAAATGCTACTATTTTATTTATTTCTTCTTCTGATAATTTAAATCCAAGATTGTAGTAAGCCATAAGTTGGACAGCATCTTCTAATGTTTTTATGCTACCGTCATGGAAGTAAGGATACGTGCAGTCTATGTTTCTTAAAGAAGGAACTCTGAACACATTCTTATCAAACTCATCTCTTGTTATCTGATATCTGTCTGGATAGTATTCGTGCCAGGGGTAAGAATGAAGCACCCCTACTTTCTGAAATGAGTTACCACCTAAGTTTATTCCATTATGACAGCTAATACATCCTAACTTTTTAAACAGCTTGTAACCCTCTAACTCTTCTTCAGAAAGTTGTATTTCTCCTCTGAGAAACTTATCAAATTTGCTGTTTGGGGTGATTAACGCTTTTTCAAACTCTGCTATTGCCTCAGCTACCTGCTCAAACTTTATTTTGTTTGTTCCAAATACTTTTTTAAACATTTTTCTGTAGAAAGGGATGTTGTTCAGTCTCTCTTCAACCTCTTTAGTAGTCATATTCATCTCTACAGGGTTTTGAACTGGTCCATAAATCTGTTCCACAAGATTTTTTGCCCTGCCGTTCCAGAATAATCTAAAGTTAAAAACAGCATTAAATACTGTCAATGCATTTGCTTTTCCTTTCCTGTCATGGAACCCGTTGGACACAGGTTTATGGTCTGTTCCACATTTAGTATAAAGGTCGTGGCAGTATGCACAGGAAGTTCTATTGTCTTTTGCAAGAATAGGGTCAAAAAAGAGCAGTTTTCCCAGCTCAGCCTTCTCCCTGTCATACTCTATCCTCTGGGGAATTGGCTGAACTGGTTCATAACTGTATACCATATTTATTAATGCTAAAACAATAATAATAATTAATACCATTAATTTATAGTATATATCTTATTATCTGCTCTGTCATCTCTTTTGTTCCCACTTTTTTTGTTCCTGGAGACCAGATATCTCCTGTTCTGTATCCTTCTTCTAAAACTTTTTCTATAGCATTTTCTATATCCCTTGCAGCTTCTGGGAGCTTACAGGTTATCTCAAGCATCATCGCAGCAGACAGTATCATTGCTATAGGGTTTGCTATTCCCTGTCCTGCTATGTCTGGAGCTGACCCGTGAACTGGTTCATAAAGGGCATATCTCTCACCGATAGAAGCAGATGGAAGCATGCCCAGTGAACCTGTCAGTGCTCCAGCCTCGTCAGACAGGATGTCCCCAAACAGATTACCTGTTACTATAACGTCAAAATCTTTTGGTCTTCTGACAAGCTGCATAGCTGCGTTGTCCACATACATGTGTTCAAGCTCAACATCCTGATAGTCAGCGTGAACTGTGTTTACAACTTCCCTCCATACAGCTGACACTTCTAAAACATTTGCTTTATCAACGCTCGTTACCTTTTTTCTTCTGTTTCTTGAAAGCTCAAATGCAAGTTTTGCAATTCTTGCTATCTCGTGCTCGTAATATATCATCGTGTTAAACCCTACCTTCTCACCGCCTCTTTCCTCTATTCCCCTTGGCTCCCCAAAGTATATTCCCCCTGTCAGTTCTCTGATTACCATAAGATCAACACCTTTTATTAGATTTTCTTTCAGAGGAGAGGCATCTAAAAGGGCTGTGTAGGCTTTCCCCGGTCTGATATTTGCAAACAGGTCAAGTTCTTTTCTTATTTTCAGCAGTCCTTTTTCTGGTCTTTTGTCTGTTGGCAGGTTATCCCACTTTTCACCCCCTACAGCTGCGAGCAGGACAGCATCGCTCTCTTTTGCTTTTTTTAGGGTTTCTTCTGGAAGAGGTTCTCCGGTCTCGTCTATTGCTGCCCCTCCAATAAGTCCTTCCTGAAACTCAAAAGTTATGTTGTATTTTTTGGAGATTGCGTTTAAAACTTCAAGTGCTGATTCCATGATTTCTGGTCCTATCCCATCTCCCGGTAGAACAGTAATCTTAAAATGTTTTTTCATTAATCTACCTCCTGTTATTTTAATTTTAGACTGATATCAAGCCATTTTGCTGAATGTATAATAGAACCTGAAGATATAAAATTTACACCTGTCAGGGCATACTCTCTGATATTTTCAAGGGTTATGTTTCCTGATGCTTCTAACAGTTTTCTTTTTCTATTAATTTTAACTGCTTCCTTTATTTCATCAATGCTCATGTTATCTAACATTATTATGTCAGCCTCTGTTTTCAGTGCTTCTTCAAAATCTTTTAGTGAACTTACTTCAACTTCTACCTTTACCATTGGTGAGACTTTTTCCTTTATCTGTTTTACAGCTTCCTTTATACCTCCTACCAGAGCTATGTGATTATCTTTCAGCATTACCATGTCATAAAGGGCAAACCTGTGGTTAAAACCCCCTCCTACTTTGACAGCATACTTTTCAAATGCCCTTAGTCCTGGTGTTGTTTTTCTTGTATCAAGGAGTTTTACTCCAGTTCCTTTTATTTTTTTCACATACTTTGATGTTGTAGTGGCTATTCCTGACAGTTTTTGAATAATGTTGAGCATAACCCTTTCGGCTTTGAGCACAGTCTTGCCGTCACCGTATATTTCGCATATTTTTTCTCCTTTTGAGATAGTATCTCCGTCTTTTTTGAGCTTTTTAATCTCTACAGATGGGTCTAAAATATCAAAAACTGTAAGGGCTATCTCCAATCCAGCAACTATTCCATTATCTTTTGATACAATCTCTGCGTATGCAGGTTTTTCTACTGTTAGATTTTCTGTAGTTATGTCCTGATGTCCTATATCTTCAAGGAGAAATTCTTCTATCTTTTTTCTTACAAAGAGTTTCTCAAGCATCATGCACCTTTAAAAAGGTCTGACTACTGCCATTATTACGATAATTATCATAAGGATTGTTGGAACTTCGTTATACATCCTGAAAAATCTGCCAGATTTGTAGTGTGGATTATTTTCTAACTTTTTTCTGATGATAGACAGGTGAATGTAGTATCCTATCAGGAGAAGAGCTGCAGTAAGCTTGAGATGTATCCATCCTCCTGTTTTAAAAATGTCTGGATTCATTGCTATCATTCCAATGCCTGATAGAACCGTTCCCCAGAATGCAGGTATGCCAATGTATTTGTGAAGCTTATACTCCATGACTTTTACAACAGATACAAACTCCTTTTTGTCCCCATTTTCTGCATGATACACAAACAGCCTTGGCAGATAAAACAGGACTGCCATCCATGAGATGACTGAGATAATGTGAAATGCTTTTATCCACAGATACATCTCTTTCCTCCGAAAATTTATAAATATTTTACCTGATTTTTTATATAAACTTTTTTTCTTTGTGGAGTAAATTATTTCTGGAGGTGAAATTAATGGAATACATACTGATAGGTATAGCTGTTTTAACTTCTTTTCTGTATCTTGTGAAGAAGTTAAAAAAAGAGATTAAAAAGGGGCAGTGTGCTTCCTGCCCCCTGTATGATAAATGTGAGAGTAAAGACAAAGTTTAGCAGGAAAAGGAGTTACCGCATCCACAAGAGCTTGCAGCATTTGGATTTTTGATTGTGAATCCACCACCCATAAAGTCCTGAACGTAATCTAAGACAGCTCCACCAATGTATGGAGCAGAAAACTCGTCAATAGCAATTTTTACTCCGTTGTCTAATTCAACAACCTTGTCGTTTTCTTCAATAGATTCGTCAAATCCCATAGCATACTGAAATCCAGAACATCCACCGGGAACTACTCTTACCCTGAGTATAGGGTTTTCTATTCCCTGCTCATCAGCTATTCTTTTGATTTCAGCTGCTGCTGCTTCTGTTACTGTAAAGTTAACAGTTGATTGCATGATTGACCTCCAAACTTTAGTTTTTTACAGGATAAGTCTTTTTTGTTTTTTTTATTATGATTGTTGTCAGAAAGAAAGTAAATAGTAAAACTGTGGGAAAGAAAGAGTTTCTAATGAACTTATTTTTGACTGGAGCATCTTCTTTAGAATACTCTCTTCCTTTCTTATTCTTATTACCATCACTTTTTTACCTTCTAATCCTGCTAATTTTTTTGCCTCTTCAACAGCATCCTGTATGTTTCCTAACTTGTCTATCAGTTTTAATTTTTTTGCCTGTCTTCCTGTGAATATTCTTCCATCTGCATACTGTTTTAAGGTATTAATGTCTATCTGTCTGTATTTTACTATGTCTTCTAAGAACTGGTTATAAACGTCTTTTATCGTTTCTTCTAACAGTTTTTTCTGCTGTGGTGTAAGCTCTTTGTTGGGATATAAAATGTCTTTGTTTTTTCCACTTTTTATATTTTCTACTTTTATTCCTAACTTGTCTAACACTTTAGCAAAACTAACGTGCTGGATAATCACTCCTATGGAACCTGTGATTGTCCCTGGATTTGCATATATCACATTTGCAGGAACACTTATGTAATAACCACCAGATGCAGCTACATTTCCCATTGATACAACGACTGGTTTTTCTTTTCTCAGTTTTTCTATGGCTGAATATATCTCCTGTGCCGCTCCAACTGCTCCACCGGGGCTGTCAACAGCTATAACAACAGCCTTTATACTGCTGTCTATCTGTGCTGTTTCTATGTTCTGTATAGCAGTCTCATAATTGGAGATAACACCATTTATGTTGATTACAGCAATTTTTGGAGCAGACTTTACAGAAAAGTATGAAAAAACATATGCGAGAACCAAAAGTATAACTATTCCGATTACAATCTTTTTTTTCATTAGTTTCCTCACAACATATGTGGTAAGGGTATAAATCTAAGTTGAGGGATTTTTCTTATTTTTATTCTATTTCCAAGTAGATGTCCAATATATCCACTTTTGCTGTTTAGTTCCTGTGCCACTTTTTCAGCGTCTTTCAATGCTGTTATGTAAATATCAGATTTGCTAAGGTCTGGAGCTGTTTCAACTCTAACTACAGTAATCATATTATTATTGAAAGGTATGTCGTATACAAATATTTCACTGAGAGCTTTTTTTATTGCAGAGTTAACTTTTTCTCCTTTATGACTTTTTTTCATCAAAGAATCTCCTTATAAATGTTTATGTGCAGGTCAGGAAAACTGTTTTCAACAAAGTTTATAACATTTTGCATAACCTTTTCCACCTGTTTCTGGTCTGGTGCTACCGTAACAACTGCAATCTGTGCAGACTGCCACATTTCCTGATTTCCCACTTCAGAAACAGAAACATTAAATTTTGATTTCAGCTTTTCTTTCATTGACCTTACTACCATTCTTTTTTCTTTTAATGAATTGGAATAAGGAATGTAACATTCAAAAACAATACTTCCTATTATCATTGCACCTCTAAAAACTTTTTTAGCCTTATTTTATATAAAAAAATTTTTTTTACAAGGGATGTTATATGTTGTATTTTTTGATTTTTTTTCTCAGGGTTGCTCTGTTAATTCCCAGAAGCTGTGATGCTTTGACCTGATTATGTTTTGTATGTTCAAGGACTGACTTTATTACAGACTTTTCTAAAAATTCTTGAAATTGGAGAAGTTTCCCTTCGTTAATAGCTTCTATTGTTTTTTTGCAGATTATTTTTTCTATCTCTTCATCTGTAAAAGCAAACTGTTTTTTCTTTGTCTGGGTTATAAATGACAGGTCTGTAAGAGTGAGTATGTTGTCCCTACACAGTATCATTGAGCGAACAACCACGTTTTCTAATTCCCTTATGTTTCCCTCCCACTGTAAGCTCTGGAGCTTTTCTATGTATTCTTTTGATGCACCTATTATGTTTTTACTCAATTTTTGATTATATCTGTTTACAATACATTCAACGATGTATGGAATGTCCTCTTTTCTTTCCCTTAAAGGTGGCAGGTGTATATGTATAAAGTTCAGTCTGTAGTATAAGTCCTCTCTAAACTTTCCTTCCTGTATCATCTTCTCTAAATCCCTGTTTGTGGCTGCCATTATTCTGACGTCAACTTTTATCTCTTTACTGCCTCCAAGACGATAAAATGTCCCTTCCTGAAGAACTCTCAGTAATTTAGACTGGGCTTCTATGGGAAGCTCTCCTATCTCATCTAAAAATATTGTTCCTCCATCTGCTATTTCAAATTTTCCCGGTTTACTTTTTTCTGCCCCTGTAAATGCCCCTTTCTCATAACCAAAAAGCTCTGCTTCTATTAAATTTTCTGGAATAGCTGCACAGTTTATTGCAACAAATGGTTTGTCAGCCCTTTTGCTCAGCTTCCATATCCCCCTTGCAAGCAGTTCTTTTCCTGTTCCTGTTTCTCCTGTGATTAATACTGGTATATCCGTCGGGGCAACCTCACCTGCAAGTTTACATATCTCTTTGAGCTGGGGAGATGAGCCTATTATGGAGCATAGATACTGGCATATAATTCCTTCTGATGCTGTTGATTTTTGAAAGTAAAAAACCTTTTTCTCGTCTTCCTCTTTTGTGGAAACCTTTCCTTTTATTCGTTCTATATCTCTTTTTGTAAATGGATACTCCACATACTCAAAGTAGTTCTTGCTCATTACCCGCATTATAAATGCAGCTAAATTGGTTCTTGATAGGCTCTTGTCTATTATTGCTATAGGAAACAGTCCTTTTTTTACAGGAACAGGAACTATTCCAAACTCTTTTATGTTTACAAATACTAAACCAGATTTTATGTTTTCTACAGATTTTGGCTCTTCTAAAATTTTTATTTCAGGGAAGTATTCTTTTAGCTTTCTGTATAGGGTTTGCTGGTTTGATAGGAGATACACATTTTTTGGCAAAAATTTATTCACCTCCCTTTTTCTTTTAAATCTATGTGAGAAGTGGGAGCTTCTCAAGCCCCCTTAGAACAGATAATCCTCTCTTGTTTTTACTTGGTATGCACCTATCTTCTCTGCCATTTCTAAATATCTATCTGGCTGTATTCCTTTTTTGTATAGCTTTCTTGAGAAGTAGTTAATAAGGTTTGCACATTTGCAGGGTTTGTCAAGGTCTGTTAGTTTATACAGAACAGTTTTAGAGGACGGGTCTATAAAATAAACTCCCTCTTTTTCCTTAAGATTGTATTTATCTACAAATGTTTTTGATGCTTCTGTGCCAATCATGATTTTAGAGAAATAGAAATTTTTCTTTATTCTTTTTGCAAGATGTTTGTTCTTCAGGATTTTACTGTTTATTTTTTCATAGTAGGGACTATCCTTGTGATAAAGATAAACAACGGTGAGTTTTTCCTGAGAAAATGCAGTGGAAAAGATGAATACAAATGATAGTAAAGCTAAAAACTGTTTTTTCATGGCTAAGACCTCCTTTTTGGTTTTTTCAGGAGGCCTTTATTCAATAAATGTGCCAATCGGCAAGTTGTTAGTATATGTAACCTTCTAATTTAGATGCCTGCTTTTGTGTTTAAATTTTGACCAGATTAGTGGTTAAAATTTACTCACGTCTCTTCACTTTCTAATCTTTCTATTATCAGTTTTAGACTCATCCGCATTCTTTCAAAGGATTCCTGCAGTTGTCCAATTTCGTCTTTTCTCTCAACAGGAATTTCCTCGTCTATCTCTCCCATTGATATCTTTTCCATTCTGTCTGTAATCTCGTTAAGAGGGTCTATTATTTCTTTCTTTAGAAGAAAATAGGTCATAACGATAGGTATGAGTGAAGCCTGAAATGTTAAAAATCCAAGGAAGATAGCAAATGTTGCTGGATGGGTTTTTGCATAATTTAGTATGTTCTGTAGAAAGTGATATGTTCCTTCATTGGCAAAGATAAAGAAAAATAGCAGTGTTGCAACAATAGATACTACTACTGCTCCAGAAATAGTGATAAACAGTATCTTGTTGATGATAGACCGTTGAATGAAGTTTGCACTTTCCATGATGACCCCCAGAAATTTTATTCGTTAAGGTGTATTATTTCCCTGCAGGCTTTGTCTTTACTGAAAAACAGGTTGATTTTTTCTTTTTTTCCGTCTGATGTTTCATATTCAATCTCAAAGTATCCGTTTTTTATTGCGATGGACAGGACTTTTTTAATGTCAAATTTCTGACCGAGGATTGATTGAGCTTCAATAGGTGTTAAAGTGTGGCAGGCTGCACAATCTCCTATGCATCCTAACATCTGCTCTGTATTACTGCCTTCTATCTTTAAAGGAATATCAGAACCTTTATCTGATGGATGGGGAAATCCAAGTGCTACTGCAGGGGTCATTATCATAATAAAAATAAATAGGATTTTTTTCATTTTATAAACCATACCATTTTTTAGTTAGTATTATATATAAAAATTATACTAATCACAAAACGATGCTATCTTTTCCTAACCACAACCACATAATTATCTTTTTCTTCCTGTATGTCAATAATCTCATGACCGTCATCTTTTAAGCTCTGGGGAACGCTTCTTATAGATTCCTCTCCATCTATTAAGATAACTAATATAGAGCCTGTATCCATCTCTCTCAGTTTGTATTTTGCTTTTACATAGTTAAAGGGACATTCTACACCTCTAAGGTCAAGAACCTCTTTCCGTGCTTTCTCCCCACTCTCTTCTTCTTTTTTCTCTTCTGTCTGTTTTCTCAGTTTTAGGTATGCATTTTTTGACTGCTGGTAAAACTGTTTTGAGCTTTCAAGCATCTCAGCTATGCTGGATATGTTGCCTGAAAGTAGAGATACAAACTTTCTATCTACGAGGTTCCTTCCTATAATCTCCTCTATAAATTTTTCCCTCGCATCTTTACCTGATGCTTTAATGCCAAATGGTATAAGAAGTCCTTCTGATATAATGTCAACAGCCTTTTCAATGTGGGGGATACTGTCCTCTATGTATCCTTTATTTATGTGGGTTTCTGCCTGTTTTATCAGTCTTTCACCTTCTTTTAATGCTTCTTCCACTCTATCTGCGATAATTCCTGCACACTCTCCTTTTCCTATGTCTTCTAATGAGAACTCTTTGTCTGAACCCCAGTCGTGAGTATAAGGCTCTTTTTTGTAAAACTCTTTAAATCTTTCAAGTCTTCTGTTTAGCTCCTGAATACCTGTTCTTTCAACAAAATCTTCAAAGCTTTCATTCTCTCTGCTTTCCTTTATGTATGTTTCAAGGAGATAGATAACTGCGTCTGGAACATTTTTGGCTGGTATTTTAATGCCTGTATATCCTATTTTTTGCTTTGTGAGACTGCCGTTTCCTCCCAAGTGTATAACATAGGCAGGTATAAGCCTGTCTTCAACTTTCATTGCTATCCCGTGCAGACCTATTGATGCAACGTGATGATGGGCGCATGAATTTGGACATCCGCTTACCTTTATTGTTACGTTTTTCAGTTTTTCTACTGAGTTACTGTCTGTGGGAAGTCTTTCCTGTATTGCCCTTGCAAGGTCTCTTGATGAAGTTATCCCAAGGCTGCAGGTTTCTGAACCGGGGCAGGCCGTGATGTCCAAGTATGTTGAAGCTCCAAAATCTGCAAGGGATACCTCTTTTAGATGACTGTAAACCTTATCTAAAATGTCTCTGTGAATGTTCAGCAGAGCAATGTTCTGGTCAGGTGTTGTCTTTACTGTAAGGGAGAACTTTTCTGCAATGTCACCTATACTTCTCAGCTTACCTGTCGTTATATTTCCTAACTTTAGTTTAACAACGGCAGTAAAAAGATTTTCCTGTTTCTGAGGCACAACGTTTGTCTTAAGCCACAGATTTTGATGATGGTCTGAGGATACAGGAAGGTCTGTAACTATCTGGGAAGGCTGGTAGATAGGAGCATCACACTGGAACGGCGTAAAATCTTTGCTGTTTTTATTTATCTGCTCTTCCAGTAGAGAAAGGAATTTCTCCTTTCCTAACTTTTCAATAAGAAACTTCAGTCTGTTGTGCCTTCTGTTCTTCCTGTCTCCATACTGGTCAAAAACATCCATCACAGATTGAACAAAAAGAAGAAGCTGCTCTATAGGGAGAAAATCAGTATATTCAAAGGCATACTTTGGTCTGTCTCCTAATCCTCCCCCTATATAAACCTTAAATCCTACTTTATTATTCCTTAGCACAGGGATAAAACCTACATCATTAAATGGAATCAGAAAACTATGTTTTTCACAGCATGAGAAACCAATCTTGAACTTGCGGGGGAGGTTTTCGTACTTTCCTATCAGCATCTCTGTCAGTTTTACTGCAATCCTTTCTACTTCAATAACCTCCTCAGGACAAACCCCTGACAGATAGCTTGCTGTTATATTTCTCAGTGTGTTTCCGCAGGCATCTTTTGTGGTCAGACCTGCTTCGTTAACAGTTTTTATAATCTCAGGGACATCCTCTAATTTTATCCAGTGGAACTGAATGTCCTGTCTTGTTGTGATGTGTGCCACCCCATTAGAGTATCTGTCTCCAATATCTGCTATTGTGTATATCTGGGCAGGGGTCAAAACTCCTGCAGGTATCTTTATCCTTACCATATGAAAATCTTTCTGTCTCTGTCCATATATGCCGTTTGTGAGACGGAAGTTCTTAAAATCACTTTCAAAGGCTTCCCCTTTCAGGTATTCTGCATAGAGTCTGTTGAACTCCTGTATATCCTTCAGATAATCCCTGTATAAACCATTCTTAATCATCTGTAATCCTCCGTTATAAGATAAAAGTTTTCAATCAAAAACTGTGAAACTTCTTCTCTGAGCATCTCCTTTGGTGGCTTTTTTCCTTCTGAGAGCATATTTCTTATCTTTGTCATGCTGATTTTTGTTATAAACTCCTCTGGATGGGAGCAGGTGTTCTCTGATACAATACCCTCACATTTGCTGCAGTAAAAAACGTTGTAAAACTTTACAATCTGAATGCCTATATCTGGTATCTCCTCAAATATCCTGTGGGCTGCAAATGGATCGTAGTAATCTCCAACACCTGCGTGGTCTCTACCTACTAAAAAATGGGTTGCCCCATAATTTTTTCTGACTATTGCGTGGAATACTGCTTCCCGGGGGCCTGCATATCTCATAGATGTTGAAAGTCCTGCAAGGAGCACCTTGCTGTGGGGATAATAACTGTTTATCAGAACCTGATATGCCTCAATAATTGTTCTGCTGTCAAAGTCTCCTTCTTTCTTCAGACCTATAATAGGATGTATAAAAAGACCATCTCCTATCTCCATTCCCAGTCTGTGGAGGTATTCGTGAGCCCTGTGGGGTGCATTTCTTGTCTGGAACGCCACAACTGTTTTCCAGCCCCTTTCTCTGAAAATCTCCCTTGTTTCTGCTGGGTCAAGCTCATACTCCTTGTTAGGAAAATCAGGTCTGTTGAGTAGGATTATCTTTCCTCCTACTGCGTAGTCCCCTTTCTGGTACAGTCTTCTTACCC
>JALSNI010000059.1 GCA_026987075.1 Persephonella sp.
AACAGATAGAGAAGTTAGAACAGCTCAGGCTTTTAGAAAATGGATACAGAATAAAGGTAATAGAGGCTAAAAAAGACAGCATAGGTATAGATACAGAGGAAGATTTTAAAAAGTTTTGCGAGATAGTTTAAAAGTTAATCATTTTCTTTTTTCAGCAGGAATATAATGTATGTTGTGTCCACCATCATAAATCTGTGTAGGTCTGAACAGTTTGTTTTCTTTCAGATATTCCTTGCAGTGGGCAGTCCATCCAGCTATCCTTGCCATTGCAAAAACAGGCGTATAAAACTGAACAGGAATTCCAAGCATGTTGTACAAAATTCCTGAATAAAAATCTATGTTTGGATGAATGCCTTTACTGCCCAGTCTTTTTAATGCTTCCCTTTCAAATATTTCAGCTATCCTGTAGAGATTGTTTTCTTTTTTGGTAGATAACTTTTTTAGCATATCTTTCAGTATTTTTGCCCGTGGGTCGTAAGTTTTGTAAATCCTGTGTCCAAATCCCATTATTCTTTCTTTTTTCTTCAGCTTTTCTTCAATTATAGAGGGGATATCTTCAATATTTTTTATCTCACTGAGCATATAAAAAACCCTCTCATTTGCTCCTCCGTGCAGTCTTCCAGAAAGGGAACCGACAGCAGAAGAAACGGCAGAATAAAAGTCTGCAAGTGTAGAAACAACGACGATAGCTGTAAATGTTGAAGCGTTAATAGTGTGTTCTGCGTGGAGAATGAGACATTTGTCAAATATATCTCCTTCTTCCTTTGATGGTTTTTCTCCTCTCATCATGTAAAGAAAATTTTCTCCATAGGAAAGAGAGCCATCTGGTGGGATAACATCTTCTTTGTTTGATATCCTTTTCCAGAAGGCAAGGACAGTTGGGACATGTCCCAGCATCCTCACCAGAGCATTGTAGTGATGTTTTTCATCTAAAACATCTTCAGCATCTTCAAAGGCAGAAAATACTGGCACGACAGACTGAAGAACTTTCATTGGGTGGGTGTTCAAAGGTAATTTTTCAAGAAGACTGATAATACTGCTGTCTATCTGGAGATGCTCTTTCACGTCTGATACGAATTTTTTATACTCATTTACAGTAGGAAGCTTTCCAAAAACGAGAAGATATGCAACCTCCAAAAATTCAGAATTTTCCACAAGTTCCTGTATAGGTATGCCTCTGTATTCTAATATCCCTTTTTCTCCGTCTATGTAACTGATTGATGACTTTACAACAGGTATGCCTGCAAGACCTGAATAAACCTTCATGGAGATACCCCCGTTTGAGATTAAATCTAATGTGGTAGAATCTTCAGTGCAATGGTTAATTTCTTCTCATCAGGAATATCTCACCTAAACTACCTGCAATAATGTAAAGCCACAGAATGCTTCCCATGTAGAGTCTGTCCTGAAATGTTAAGACGATAAGGATGATTAAGAGTAAAAATGAGTAAATGATGAATGGAATAGCTTCTGAAGGTTTGTTAAAGAGGGTTTCAAAGCTGTAATTTCCTGTTTTCATCTCTTTGAGCAGAAAAAAGGTTGCTCCAACTCCTATTCCCAATGTGATTAAGAACACTTCTTTACTCTGTAACTGGGGATAAATACTCATAATAAGGGCAGTCCACAGGGGCAGGTCTTGAAGAAGTTCTGCTATAAATACTCTGCTGTTCATTATCTGAGAGGCTCTCTTGCTGTTTCTTTAAGTGTTATTCCTGCTATAAACGCAACTGCAGCGGCGAAAATCAGATAGAATGCAGGAGAGTTTATGTCTCCAGTTATCTTTATCAGATAAGTTGATATTAAAGGAGCAGTTCCACCAAATATTGCAAATGGTAGATTGTAACCTATAGAATACCCACTGTTTCTTATCTGTGTAGGAAATATCTCAACAAGGGTGGTAGGTAATATTGACATAAAACCAGCAACGACAACAGCAAATATTATCTGGCCAATCAGTGCATTCTCTACAGCTCCGGAAGATACAAACTTAAACAGTGGGTATGCTGTAAGAACAGTAAAACCTGTTGATGTTAATATTATTGGTTTTCTCCCAACTTTATCAGAAAGCCATCCAAAAAACGGAATCAAAACAGCAAGAACAATCATACTGATAGTATTTATCGTAAGGGCTGTAGATTTTGGAAACTTTACAAAAACAGATAGATGATTTGCTATATAAACAAAGATGGTATAAAAACCAACTGCCTGGAATGTACTGAGTGAAAATGTTTTGATAAACTCCTTGTATGCTTTCTTAAATACATCTAAAACAGGCTGTTTGTCTATCATCTCCTCATATTCAAGTTCCATAAACTTTGGTGTCTCGTCTATATTCTTCCTGACATAGTATCCTATAAGACCAAGAAGAATTCCTGTAAAAAATAGAACTCTCCAGCCCCAGCTGTACAGGTCTTCTTCAGGTAGTATTTTCGTTATTACTGCTCCAGAGGCTGAACCAAGGAGAATTCCTACTACTGCCCCTAATATCCCTACACTGCCAAATAACCCCCTTTTGTCCTGAGGAGCGTGCTCTACAATAAAGGAGACAGAAGTGGTATATTCTCCTCCAACAGACAGCCCTTGAAGAAGTTTGAGAACAACAAGTAGCGTTGGAGCCAGTATTCCTATCTGTGCGTATGTGGGAAGAAGTCCTATAGCTGTTGTGGAAACAGCCATCATAACTATGGAAATTGTGAGAGCTTTTTTCCTCCCGTATTTATCTCCAATATGACCAAACATGACAGCTCCTACAGGTCTCATCACAAAACCAACGGCAAATACTCCGAAAGACTTTAGCAGAGAAATCATTGGGTCTTCAGAGGGGAAAAACAGCTCTCCAATTATTACCGCTAAAAACCCATAAACAACAAAATCATACCACTCAAGTATATTCCCAACCATTCCAGCGAAGAGAACCTTTGAGTGCTTCCTCATTCAGGCATCCACCCTGAAATCTTGTTCGTCTAAAAGAAGATTTTCAAGGATAAGGTCTGGAACCAGTTCATTATCTTCAAAATTTTGTAAAACCTCTAAATATATCTCGGCAACCTGTCTGTTGGGATAATGTTTCTGGAGGTATTTCCTCAGCTGTTTAACTGTTACTGTTTTGTTATTTTTTGCAAGCTCTGACATTAGCCAATTCTTCCTTTTAGATTTTTTATCATCTTTTCACTGGCTATTTTATAGCGAATATCCCTTTTTGCTAACTTCTCCATTTCAGACTTGATGTACTTTTCTGCTTCATCTGTGGCCATTTTGTAACCAAGCACGTAGGCTGTAAGGGCAAGAATAGCAAAACCTGTAAACTCAACAACCTTTGATGCAATGATATTTGGTATAAACAAACCTCCCACAGCAAGTAAAATCCCTACTGCAAGGAAGATTTTCCAGTATTTCAGCAGAAAGTTTGCAAGCATTTTTTCTCCTTACTTAGATTTTTTTAGAGAATATATTTTAACAGATTGGCAGAATATTAAACAGTACCCTATCTTAAAAATAAAAGGGTTTGTCAGATGGGTAAAGAGCTGTTAGAGATACCTCCAGATACGCCAGTTTATACAGGTAGCGTTACAGATATAGATTGCCGTATCAAACTGCTGCTTTACTATAACGGCTCTGAGCTTATCAAAAAGACAGACCTGACAGTTGAACATCTGAAGGATTTCAAATTTCACAAAGGATATACATACTGGATATCTATTGTGGGACTTAACGACACAGAAAAAGTTCAAGAGATAGGTAAAATCTTTGAACTGCACGATTTAACGGTGGAAGATATAGTAAATGTTCATGAAAGGCCTAAAATTGAAGATTTTGACGATTATCTCTTTGTTGTGGTAAAAGAGCTTCTGTTTGACAGAGAAAGCTTGAAGATTGATTTCAGGCATATTCCAATGGTTCTTAAAGATAACATCTTTATCACATTTAGTGAGGAGTGGACAGGGATTTTTGATTTTCTCTTGAAAAGGCTTGAAAAAAGCAAAAGCAGACTGAGACAGAGGAAGAGTGATTATCTCTGTTTTTCAGCAATAGATGTTGTTATAGATAAGTATTTTAAAATTTTTGAAGAGATTGGAGAAGTTGTGGAAGATATGGAAGACAGGGTTCTCAAAGAACCTGACGAAACCCTTGTGGAACAAGTGCATTATCTTAAAAGGGAACTGATATTTGTCAGGAGGAATATATGGCCACTGAGAGAAATAATTAATGACATTATAAAGGCAGATTATACTTTTATTTATGAACCTACAAAGGTTTACTTCAGAGATGCCTACGACCACACCATTCAGATTATTGACACGCTGGAATCATTCAGGGACATACTTTCTGGTCTTTTGGATGTTTATCTTTCAAGTCTGAGCAACAAGATGAACGAAATAATGAAAACCCTATCAATAATAGGAACAATATTTATCCCTCTCACGTTTATAGCAGGAAACTACGGTATGAACTTCCGCTATATGCCTGAACTTTACTGGCATTACGGATATTTTGCCGTGTTGATTTCTTATGTTGTGATAGCATCTGGGTTGATAATTTTCTTCAAAAAGAGGAAATGGTTTTAGATACTTCTTATAAAAACAGCTGTTATTACCGGTATTATTTCCAATCTTCCAAAAATCATCTCAAATGAGAGCATCAATTTCTCAAAGTCTGAAAATGAGCTAAAGTTAGATGCAGGACCAACCTCTCCAAGACCTGGACCCAGACTTGTTATACAGGCTATAGAAGCGGAAAAAGATGTGACAAGGTCATGTCCTCCAAGAGTCAGGATGAAACTGAAAAATATAAGGGAAAACAGATATAGGGACAGAAAAGCCCAGAACATATTGACAGTTGAAATGTCCAGGACTTTACCTTTCAGAGAAGGTCTGTATATAATTTTCGGATGGGCTATTCTTTTAATCTCACCAGCGATAATCTTGAACATGAATATAAGTCTGAAAATTTTTATCCCTCCCCCTGTTGAACCACTAACAGCACCTATAAGAGCCAAAAGTAGCATCAGATAAAGCACAGATGGATGCCATTCTGAGTAATCTGTCGTTGAAAACCCTGTTGTTGTAGCAGCAGATACAATCTGAAACATTCCGTATCTGAAGCTTTCCCATAGGGAGTTATATGTTCCTGAGATGTATAAAACAGCCGTTGATATTCCGACAGCAACAGATATAATACCTACATATGTTATAACTTCAGGGTCTTTAAAGAAAGATTTTAAAGATTTTTTCTTAAATGCAATGTAGTATAGTTGAAGGTTTATAGCCCCTAAAATCATAAACAGTGAAATTATAAACTCTGCTGATGTACTGCTCAGACCTGCAACACTGTCGTTTTTTGGTGCAAATCCTCCCGTTGCAACAGTAGAGAATGTGTATGTAATGGCATTGTAAAGGTCAATACCTGTTATGTAGAGAAGAAAAATCTGTAAAAGGGTCATAACAAGATAAACAGTTATAACGATACGGGCCACCTCTTTTACCTTTGGTTCTATTCTCTCCTCAATTATCTTTGAAGACTCAAATTTAACAATGCTTCTTCCAATGGGAAGTCTTGAAGAGAGAACAGAAACTGCTAAAACAACAAAACCAAGACCGCCAACCCAGTTTGTAAGACTTCTCAAAAGAAGGAGACTTTCAGGTAGTTTTTCTATGTCTGTTAATATTGATGCTCCTGTTGTTGTAAAGCCTGAAACAGATTCAAAGTAGGCATCAATAGGGTCAGATATATATCCGCTAAGTAAATAGCTGATTGTTGTAAGAACAGGAAACACAAACCATACGGATACAGCTATTATAAGAGCTTCTTTTTCTGTTATATTTTCTGCTTTTATAGCAGCAGACAGAGAAAACAAAAGTAATGAAATAAAAATAGGGATGATATAACACAGTATCTCCTCGTCTTCTAAATAGACAGAGTATATAAGTGGGATTACAAATGTTATCAGTGAAAGTATAAATATTATAAAACTCTGCAGTTTAAAAACTGCTGACAGCCTGATTTTGTTCATTCTTCAGTTTCTTCTATCTCTAAAACAATTAGTTTATCTCCTTTTTTCAGGAGGAAGTCTCCTGAAACCATCTTCATTTTATTATCCCTGACAACACCTAATATAACAAATTTTCCTGTAGATATGTCTGACACTTTCTTATCTGCCATCTCTTCTTCAACAGGTAGTTCGTAAACGTTTATGTTTTCTTTCAGCTCAAATATGTCAACAAATCCCCTGTGCTTAATTCTCTTGTAAACCTTCCTTGCTATCATTTTTCTCGAAACAATGGGTATATCAATTCCCAGTGACTGGGCTATTTCCTCATATTCTGGATTTTCTATGATGGCTATAACCTTTTTTGCACCAAGTTTTTTAACCAGTATGCAGGAGAGTATGTTATCTTCCCTATAACTACTGCTTATTATGATGTCGCTACCACCAACCTGCTCACTTTCTAAAAGGTGTTTGTCTGTTATTTTTCCGTTCAAAACCATAACATCAGGAAACTGGGATGCTATACTTTCACACAACTGAATATCCTCTTCAATAACCTTTATGCTCAGTCCTCTACCATAAATCTTTTTCAGTATGCTCATTCCAACTCCTGACATTCCAAGGAATGTTATGGATTTTGCAGGTTTTATCTGGATATTTAATGCTTTAATCAGTTCTTCTAATCTTTCTTTTTCTGTCAGTATGTAAACAGTATCCCCTTCTAATATCACTTTATTCCCTGAAGGTATGTAAGGTTTACCGTCCCTCTCTATAAGGACAACTGTAAAAGGAATCCTGTCTCTTATATCTTTCAGGTCAGAAATCTTTGTGTTTGAAAGAAAATCTGGTCTCTTTACAGTGTAGCTGAATATAACAAATTTTCCTGTTTCTAATTCATTAATTGAAGTTATGAATGGATAATGTATAAATGTTTCTACATTTTTAAAAATCTCGTTGAATGTATTTACTATTTCAACTCCCAAAAAAGTTTCAATCTCGCGTTTAGAAAGTATGTCCTTATCTACTCTGACAATTATCTTATCTTTGCCGTAAATAGCTTTCAGCATTAGTGCAACAGAGAGGTTAATCTCATCTTTATTCGTTGCAACAATGAACAGGTCGTATCCACTGAGCTGTCCTATACATTCCTCATCAAAGGCATCACAGTTATAAGCAGCAACGTCAATCTGCATCTGAATTTCTTCAATCTTTTTCCTGTCTCTGTCTATTATTGCAACGTCATATCCTTCCTGAGACAGTTTTTTTGCCAGATAGCTGCCTACAACACCAGCTCCAACGATACATATTTTCATCCATACACCTTCAGAAAGTTATTCCTATTCATGTATTATAATTTTTTACCGTGTTAAAAAGAAGGAGGTTGTGATGAAAAAGGTTTTGTCTGGAATGAGGCCAACAGGAAGGCTCCATCTTGGGCATTATTTGGGAGTGATAAAAAACTGGCTGAAACTTCAGGAAGAGCACCAGTGTAAATTTTTTATAGCAGACTGGCATGCCCTGACAAATAAGTATAAAGAGACAGACAGTTTAAAGGAAAACATCAGACAGATGATTATAGACTGGCTTTCCTGTGGTATAGACCCGGAAAAAGCCACACTGTTTATCCAGTCTGGTGTGAAAGAACATGCTGAGCTGTCTCTCCTCTTTTCCATGATAACTCCAAAAAGCTGGTTAGAGCTGAATCCTTCCTACAAGGACCTGAAATTTAACCTCTACTACCAGTATCTGAGGGATTTCCTTGCTGGAAAGCAGATAAAGATAATCCAGACCCCTCCCCCTGAGCCTTATGAGGAGGCTTTAGAAAAATCAACAGGCAAACAGAAATCAAAAATATTTGAAGAATATCTGAGAGAAGCTTTTCACAGAGCTTTTTATAATCAGAAGGGAATAGATTTTAAAGGATTTAAAGAGGTTCTTATAAAGTTTGGAATACAGAAAAAGATTGCACAGGAAGTAGTAAAAAATCTTGAAGAGGGAGATGTGGGGAAAGATATAG
>JALSNI010000060.1 GCA_026987075.1 Persephonella sp.
GTGAATGAAAAGGATTTGGCTATAGCTTTAGATAGCAACATGATTGGTGGAGCAGGATTAGACGTTTTAGAAAAAGAACCTATTAACCCTGATAATCCCCTTTTGAAAATAAAAAACAAAGAAAAGCTCCTGATAACACCTCACATAGCGTGGACAAGCATTGAAGCAAGGAAGAGGCTTGTCAGTGAAATTGTGGAGAACATCAGGGCATTTTTAAATGGAGTGGAGAGAAACAGAATAGACCTCAGGATTTAACAAGAATAATAGAGTAGTTGTCACTCTTTACCTTTTCAAGCTGGTTTAAAAGATTTTTGAAATTATCAAAAGGGTCTGGATACAGATATTGATGTATCTCCCTGTCTGTCATGTAATCAGACAGACCATCAGAGCATATCAGGTATACTTCATCATCTAACAACACATCTTCAGTAACGTAAGGCAGTTTACCCAAATCCCATTCCTGAGAAAAAACATCACCTATACCAAACTCAACTATATGCCTGTCTGGATGATAGAATGCTTCTTCATACGATATAACTCCCCTGTCAACAAGGGACTGGACATAACTGTGGTCGTGGGACAGATATATCAGTCTTTCTGGCGTATATTTATAAACCCTGCTGTCTCCTGCATTAAATATTATTCCCTTTTTTCCGTTTATATAAACTCCTGCAACAGTGGTTCCGCTCCAGATAAAACCTGAATTTTCAAAATCATGCTGGATTTTTTTCAGTGCATCAATAACTCCTTCCTTTGAAAAAGGGATATCCATCATTCTCAACTTCTCACATACAAATCTACTTGCCATATCTCCATGAGAAAGTCCACCCATTCCATCACACACAACAAACAGAGTAGACAATTTATCAACTGCTTTTTCAATAGGACAATCCATATAATCTGTCTGGATTATCTCACCATCAACATAGATACAGTCTTCCTGATAATTCCTTAGCCCTCTATCCATACAGAAACTAACCCTTATCATCTCTTTCCCTTGAAAAATAATTCTTTTTAACTAAATTTATAGTGGAGGTGTTTGTTATGAAAGTAGAAAACAACGGAATGTCCGTTTACAAAAGCATTTTAGATATGCAAAGGCAGATGGTGGATATGCTAATACAGCAAAATCTGCAAACAGACCAGTCTCAGCAAAATACCAGTGTTGAAGCACAGAAACAGAACATAATTGAAGGGAAGAAAGTTTCTATTTATGCTTGATTTTTAAATATCTTTTCTATCTCTGTAGGAGGAACAGGTCTGCCGAAGTAATATCCCTGAACGTAATTACAACCAATCTCCTCAAGAAAAAGTAGTTGAACCTTATTTTCAACACCTTCAGCTATCGTTTTAAAGCCAAAAGATTTAGCAAGATTTACAATTGTCATAACAAGTATGTTATCTTCTCTACTGTCAGGTATGTTTTTTACAAAAGACCTGTCTATCTTTATGTAAGATACAGGCATCATTTTTAGATAACTGAGAGAGGAATAGCCTGTTCCAAAGTCATCAATAGCTATATGAATACCAATATCCCTTAACCTTTTTAGAACATCTACTGTAACTTCTGGAAACTTCATCGCTTCACTCTCTGTGATTTCAAACTTTATGTAACGGGGATTTATATCGTATCTCAACAGAATTTCCTTGACATTTTCAACAAAATCTTCATCTAATAACTGCTGAATGTCTATATTTATTGAAACAGGTATCCAATTAGAAAGGTTTCTGTTCCATTCTTTCATCTGTCTGCATACTTCATCAATAATCCAGTATCCTACCTGTTTAATCAGCCCTGTCTCTTCCAGAATGGGAATAAATTCATCTGGAGTTATCTTCCCAAGTTCGTCGTGATCTTTCATTCTAAGCAGAGCTTCCACTGCATATGTTTTCTTTGTTTTCAACTCTATGATAGGCTGATACAGTAAATAGAAAGATTCCCTTTCTTTTGATTTTTTCAAAATTTCATTTAGTTTAACTTTTCTCTCCTCTTCAAGTTTTATATCCTCATTAAATACCACAAACAACCTTTTACCTTTTTTCTTCCCATAATACAAAGCAATATCACTTTCTTTTAATAACTGGAAAAAAGATGAACAGCTTTTTTTTATGGAAATCCCTGCCGTAAAAGATATGTCAAACTGTATGTCTTCTATGTATATATCTTCAGATAAAAAGCTCTGTATTTTTCTCATTTCTTCTTCAATGTCTGGTTTTTCCTTTGATTGAAAAAATACAATAAACTCATCTCCCCCTAATCTTCCTACAACTTTGTCTGAAAACAACCTTTTTACTCTTTTTGCAAAGCTTTTCAAAAGCTGGTCTCCAACATCGTGTCCAAATGTGTCGTTAACTTCTTTAAAGTTGTCAAGGTCTATAAGTATCAAAACATCCCATAAATCAGGATTTTTATCTAAGAGCTTTTTTATCTGTTTCTCAAGGCCAAACCTGTTCAATATTCCTGTTAGGTAATCGTAACTGATGTATTTATTCAGTCTTTCAACAAGATTGTTAATTATAGAAGCTATAAGTGCAAATTCATCTTTTCCTTTAAGGTTAATCCTGACGTCAATATCTCCTTTTGCTATTCTTTTTGTTGCAGATACTATAACCTCAATTCTCTCTCCAATCATTTTATTAAATCCTATATACAACAAAGCAAACATAACCAAAAATACGGCATATTGATTGATTAATTTGGCGATAATCTGCCTTCTATAAATCTCTTCTACTTTCCCAATGTTATACTGGATGTATAACAAACCTGTTGATGTAGTTCTGATTTTATCTTTATAGAACATAACAGGAGATACAGCGACAATAACTTCCTCTTTATTAAGAGCTTCACATACAAGTTCAGCTTTTTTTTCAAAAACCTTTATAAAATTAAGAACCTTATCATAAGAATAGGGTAGATAAGATTGTAGAACCTGATGGAAATCTTTTCCTATAAACTTTCTTTTAGAAGACATTATTACTTTGCCAGAAGGGTCACTCAAAAATATTATGTCAATGTAAGGGTCTGCTGATTCATTTATAAGTCTTCTTTCTATTAACTCTACATTTTTCCTCCAGGCAGAAAACTCTGCCATTTCCTGAAGACCTGCTGCTATTTTACAAATATGCTCCTTTTTGTCTTTTCTTAATTGCTTCTTAGAATTTTCTATCTCTACCCATCCAAAGTATAAACCTAATACTAAGAAAATAACTATTATAAAAACTGGAAAAACTACCCTTATAGGAAAGAAAAGGAGCAATCTATCAAGAAACACTTCTTTTCCTCACTTTATGAATCTTCCATCAAACATCTCTTCAACATCAAGGTCACCTTTTATTATTTTCTTTTTTTTCATGATGTTTAATAGTCTTTTAGCAACAGGAAGTAATTTTGGAGTTCCTCTGTCTAAAAGCTTTTGATTTTCTTCTCTATCTGGAATTTTTAGTCCTTTATATAAATCACTGAAGTTTTTTACTTCTATCTGCTCTCTTTCTGAAATAATCTTTTTAACTGAATTTGTTTCTTTTTTTGCCAGTGCTAAAAACCATCCATTTATCAATGTTTTTATCACTTCTGGATGCTTATTTAAATACTCTCTCTCAACAACAAGGACATCTACTATCTCTCCTGGTATTTGGGAGCTGTCAAATATTACATTACCCCCTGACTTTACTAATTTGTTTTTTACAGGTTCAAATGTAACAACTGCATCTACTTTTCCCTTCTTAAACCATTTGTAATGCTCATTAACTTCTAAAGGAACTATCTTTATGTCATTTAACGTTAAGTGGGCTTTTTCTAAAGCTCTCGTTAACACATATGCTCCAAGAGCTGAATTTTCAACGCCAACTCTTTTACCTTTCAGGTCTGATAGAGATTTAATATCTTTACGGGATACAATAGCATCTGCTCCATTAGAAACATCCATAACAAGAATTACAACAGGGTCAAAACCGTAACTCTTTAAAAGGATTACTTCATCTAAAGTTAATGCTGCACCGTTTATAAGTTTGTTTCTGTATGCTCTGATAACCTGTGATGATGAAACATATTCTACAATGTGTATAGGGGCATCTTTTAAATATCCAAATTCCCTTGCTACATAAAGGGGTTCATATCCTGGCCATACGTTAGTCCCTATTTTCAGATATTCCTTGTCTATGTGACAGGACAACAACACAAAAAAGATGAGATAGACTAATTTCTTCATTCTAACGCTTTCAAAACTATAGAAATACGATTTTTCATTTTTTCTTTGTCTTTTTCTTCTGCAAAAAACTCTAAAATCTCTTCAGGATGAACATTAATTTTTCCTATTTCCTGACCTTTCAGCTGTTCTGTAATAACGTCAGCAACTGCAAGTAATTTTTTACATCGTTTTGATGCATTAAACTTTGCATCTATTATTTTGTTTCCTGCTCTTTTAACATAAATTTCTATCCTGTGGATACCTTCTTTTGCTGAGCCTAAACTTTCGTAGTTTTCAGGTCTTTCCTCAACAAAGTTGTTCAAACCATTCTTAACATAATCTGATACCTTCAACTTTCCCTCCTTAAACTTAAATCCCCTGAATAAAATTCTAAAATCTTATTATCGGTTAGAATTCTTATTCCTCCAGTCGGTGTAACACCTATAAGAATACCCTCAACTCCTTCGTCTAAAATCTTTATCCTTTCCCCTTTCCACAGCAGCGAGTTATTAACTTCTTCTAAAATTCTGTCCCTATCAAAATTATTTATGTTTTTCTCAATTTCACTAAGAATAAATCCAAGTAGTTTTTTCCTGTCAACAGGTTTACCTGTTTCAATAAAAAGGGACGTGGCAGTCAGCTCATCATTAAACTCTTCTTCCTTCTGATTAACGTTAATTCCTATTCCTACAATCAATCTTAATAATTCACTACCTTCAAGTTCTGTCTCTAACAAAAAACCTGCAACCTTCTTGTTATTGATGTATAGGTCGTTAGGCCACTTTATTTTTACTTCAAGATTTAACAATTTCGTTATAACGTTTTTAACAGATACAGGAAAAACAAATGAAAAAACAGGAATATGGTTTACTGATATTTTCTCTTTTAAAACAAGAGTAAAATAAAGCCCTTTTTTGTAAATGGACATCCAATACCTTCCTTTTCTCCCCCTTCCTGCTGTTTGATTTTCTGCAACAATTACAGTTCCATCAGATAGATTGTGTTTTTTAGCATAACTATTAGTAGAGTCTACCTCCTGAAAAAAAATGTAATTCTTTCCTAACCTATTTGTTTTCAGATAAGGCTCAACTTCCTCAAATAAAAGAAGGTCTGTGTTTTTTTTCAGTCTGTATCCTTTATGTGTCTTTTCTATTACGTATCCTAAAGATTCTAACTTTTTTATCCTTTTCCAGACAGCCGTTCTGGATATATTTAAAGTCTGCGAAAGCCAATGCCCAGATACTGTTTTATCTTTTATACTATCAAGTATAAATCTGTCCACTGAATTTAACATAATATATTAATTAAACATATTTTTTAATAATTTCAAAGGGAATGAGTTAGGTTGTGTTTCAGTCTTTAGAAAAGGCTCTTTCCTCATAATGCTTTCTTACAATTTCAAAAACACCATGAGATATAAACTCATAAGCATACTCCCATGCCTGAAGTGTGTCCTCAGGAGGCTCATATATGTCCCTCATTGCTTTTACAAAGCCCTGTGTTAAATCTTTTTGCATATGTGGTTCAATGGTTAATTTTATATATACTTCTGCTATCTCCTCATTTAGAAGGGATACTCTTTCCCATTCTGCAGGTTTTGTTATAAAAAGTTTCATAAGTTCTTGAAACTTATCTGCAATGAATTTTTTGGTTTCTTTATCAGCTTCTTTCAAAACAGAATTTAGCCCTTTTTCCACAACGTCAATTAAATAACGTTCTATATAGGGATAGGTTTCTTTTAGTTTATTATAAATCTCTTCAGATAATCTGTATATTCTTTTCTTACGAGCTTTTATAAACACACTTGAAAATTTTAGCTCTGGCTCTTTTGACACAGGGTCTAAAGCATCACTGACTAATATGTTTGTTGGAAAATGGTAAATCTTCCCATAGCCAAAAGGTGAAAATGTCACTCCTCTCTTTATTTTTCCTGTTTTTGCTCTTATGTATATCTGCCCCCGTTGTGATTTTATGTTTATGTAATCGTTATCCATAATACCAAGTTCAAATGCATCCTCTTCATTAAAGAGAATAAATGGTTCTGATTCGTCCCTTAATAGTTCGTGGGATTTACCTGTTCTTGTCATCGTGTGCCACTGCTTCTTTGTTCTTCCAGTTGTCAGGACAAAACTGTAAGGGTATTGTAGCCTATCCGCAGGAGGTTCAAATACTGCCCTGTTAAACTTTGCTTTACCTGAAGGTGTTGGGAATTTCAGGTCTTTGTAAAGCCACCTGTCTCCCCACTGCTTTGGAAGGTCTTCGTAATCCCAGTAAGATATATCGCACAGCCTTCCCTTTGTTGTCTTTTTAAACTCATTAAATATTTCCCTGCTATTTCTGTAATCAAAAAACTCCCCCCACCCCATCTTTTTTGCCACTTCACAGAATATCTCCCAGTCGTGTTTACACTGGGGAGGGGGTTGTTTGAATGCTCTGTTGTATGTTATCGTTCTGTCAGAGCCTGTCATTACTCCTTCCTTTTCCCCCCACTGTGTTGCAGGAAGAACCAAATTTGCATAATCTACACTGTCTGTGAGGTATGCATCCTGAACAACAACAAATGTATTTCTCAGAGCTCTCCAGAACTTATTGAGATTAGGCATCGTTACAGCAGGATTTGTGCACACAATCCACAGGAGTTTTATCTGTCCCTTTATCATTTCATCTACAGCTTCTACTACTGTTTTTCCTGGTTTTTCCTTTATACTTCCTTCGGGAATTCCCCAAAACTGCTCCATAAATCTCCTGTCTTCTTCGTTTCTAACGTCTCTATAACCGGGAAGACCGTTAACTAAATATCCAACTTCCCTTCCACCCATCGCATTAGGCTGACCTGTAAGAGAAAAAGGACAGCCCTTTTCGTTCAGTCTTCCTGTTGCAAGATGGAGATTTATTAAAGACAGATTTTTCATTGTCCCGTTAGAAGACTGATTTAAACCCATAGTCCAGAAGGATATCACTTTTTTACTGAATCCATAAATCTCTGCAAGCCTGTAAATTTTGCTCTCCTTTATACCACATATCTGGGCTGCCTTTTCTGGTGGGAATTTCTCTGCTTCTCCTAAAGCTTCAGAAAATCCTTCTGTATGTTTGTTTATAAACTCATAATCTACCCAGCCTTTTTTGTTTAGAAGATAAAGAACACTGTTAAACAGAGCTGTATCTGTTCCCGGTTTTATATCTATCCACAGGTCTGCCTTTTCTGCTGTTGCCGTGTAGACAGGGTCTATAACAATGATTTTTGCTTCTGGATAATCTTTTTTTCTGTTTAACACCCTTTTAAACAGGACAGGATGAGTCCATGCAGCATTTGAACCTGCAAATACAAAGGCATCTGCATCGTCTATGTCTTCATAACTTCCGGGAGGACCGTCTGAACCAAAAGACAGTTTATATCCCATAACAGCTGATGCCATACACAGTCTTGAGTTTGCGTCTATGTTGTTTGTTCTGATAAATCCTTTAACAAACTTGTTTATCACATAACTGTCTTCTGTTGTCAGCTGACCTGATATGTAAAAGTAGTTTTCGTCAGGCTCATTCTTTTTCAGTTTTTCAGCTATTATCTGAAAAGCCTCTTCCCACGAGATTTCTCTAAACTGCTCCTTTTTACTTTCTCTGTAAAAGGGAGCAGGAACTCTCCCAATATCCATAACTTTTGGCAGTGGTATAGGCTTCAGGCACAGGTCTCCTTTTGTTGCAGGGTGAGTTTTGTCTCCCCTTATTTTTATTCTTCCCTTTTTGTCCCTGAATATCTCAAGACCGCAACCAACACCGCAGTAAGGACACTGGGCAGTGGCAAGTATCTGCTCCATAATTACTCCTCTATTGGCTTGTTTATTTCTTTACCGTAAGCTCTCCACAGGAGAGCAGAGATTATAATTGCTGACATAGCAAGAACAACATAAACGATAAATCCGTTCGCATAACCTGCTACCCCCTGATACTGAACAAATAGACCCAGTATTGGAGGAACAACAAAACCACCAAAAGCTCCTAAACCACCTACCCATCCAGCTGCACCACCTGTTGCATGGGGAACATATTTAGGAACAAGTTTAAAGACAGCTCCATTGGCAATACCCATACCAGCCCCCATAAGCATTTCACCTGTTAGAGAAACAGCAAAGTTTGTATTTCCTCCTACTATTACAGTTACAGCTCCAATCAATACCATAGAAAAGGCTATAATAGAGACAAGTTCTCCACCTATTTTGTCTGAAATCCATCCACCAAAAATTCTGATAACTGAGGCGAGAAGTGAAAATCCAAAAGCCATCAGCAGTCCAGCGTGTCTCACTTCCATATCATAACTTTGAACCCAAAAAACGATAAACCATCCTGTAAGGGCTAAAAATCCGCCAAAAGATGTGAAATATAGAGCCACCAGTGCCCACGTTTCTATATGTCTTGCTGAATTTTTCAGAGATTCAATCAGACTGCCAGTAGGTATCAGCTCCTGTCCTAACTCCTTTGCTTTTCTTACTGCTTCTTCTCTGGGAACACCTGCCTTTATCAGCTGAAAGTAAGGTGCATCTTTTGCAAGGAGTATGTATATAACTGTTCCAACTAATAAAAATCCAAACCACAGTATGTATGAGTTTGTCAGCCCTATCTCTTTTAATGCAAATGGGAGTATCATGCCGAAAATACCAGGAGCAAGGTTACCTATTCCTGCATACATACCAAGGGCAAATCCCTGCTTACTCTCAGGAAACCAGTATGCTGTCTGGGCTATTCCAACAGAAAATGTTGCAATACCGCAGCCACTTAAAAAACCAAAAAACAGTATCAGCCAGTACATCCACGGCTGAAGGTTAGGATAATACAGATACAAAAGTGTTGAAAGCCCAGCCATTCCTACAACAGAAAGAATAAGAAGTGTGGCAAGGGGTATTTTACCTCCCACCTTATCAACCCATGCTGCAAATGGTATCCTGAGAAGTGAACCTGTCAGATTAGGAGCAGCTACCAAAAGACCAAGAAGAAAACCAGAAAGCCCTAAAATCTCCTTCAGGTTTTTTGCCACAGGTCCATAAAGGGAAACGGCAGCAAATCCTATAAAAAATCCAAATGTTGCCATTGCAAGTCCCAAAGCTGGGCTGCCTTTAATCTTAAAACTGTCTGATAACATCTTTCCCTCCTTATATCCCTTTTATCTGTTGTTCTATTTCTGTAAACACCTTAAATCTTCTTTCTGGGTTTTTGTCTATCATTTTCATAACTACATCTGACAGCCAGTTCGGGATATCTGGGCTGAGTTTTTTCAGATTTTCCGGCTTAGGCTCATCGTATATCTCTAATATGTTGTTCCTTGAGTATGGAGACTTTCCTGAGAGCTTTCTGTAAAGCTGAAATCCAAATCCAAAAATCTCCTCTTCCTCTGTTGAACAACCAATAACCATATCATTAAGCTCAATTCTTGCGTTAATACCCGCATCTTTTAGCAGTCTGTTAAATCTCATCAAAAATCTGACAGCCTCTTTTGATACACGGCTCAAAACTCTGCTGTAAAACTCTTCAAAGGTTTCTTTATCCTTTTTCAGCCTTGAATACTCAGCAATCAGTTCCTCAACTAAAAATTTTGCTTCTTCAAGGGGCACACTTTTTATCAGCAGTCTTCCTTCTTCACTCTCCTTTGTGATTGTTCCTCCAAAGTGTATGTCTACCCCTGTTACCGGTTTTCCGTCTTTCCTGAACTTTACACCTACAAAACCGATATCCCCAAGACCGTGAATACCACACCCTTTCTGACAGGCTGACCAGTACATCCTGATTTTCCCTTCTAAATGGGGAAACTGCTTTGTCAGGTATTCTGCCATCTGAATAGCATCAGGTTTATTGGGAATAACACCAAATGGACAGTGCTCTGTTCCTGCACAGGCAATAAGGTCTGAAAAAAATACAGAATGTCTGTTTTTATACTGCTGAAATACAGGCTGAGAGAGGGCTTTTCCAATGCTCTCTTCAGGAATACCAACAACATACAGATTCTGTTCAACTGTCAACCTCAGCTCTCCCGACCCAAACTCTTTTGAAACATCAGCTGCCTGAATCATCGCTGTTCCAGAAAAAATACCAGACGGGACTACCATATGAAGGGCAAAAGTCCCGTCTTTCAGCTGAACTTTTCCTGTTTTGTCCCCCCCCTGAACAGGTGTCTGTGTAACTCCCCCTTTCTGATACTCCCTCCCTCCCTCTATCTCTATAGCTTTTATTATCTCTTCCATACCAACAGCATCAATCAGATACTTCAGTCTATTTCTGTTTCTGCTGTCTTTAAAGCCGTATTTTTTGAAAACCCTGCCTAACGCTTCAAAAAAGGGGGGAACTTCCTCCCCCAGTAAAAACACATCGGCAGGCTTAGCAACAGCTCCAACCTTCCCTCCCAGGAATACGTTGAAGCCGAAAATTCCATCTTTTTCAGCAAGGACAAAGCAGGCATCATGTCCATAAACGTTGCATCTGTTAGAAAAACTACCGCAGATAGAGATGTTAAACTTTCTGGGAAGTTTGCATATCCACTCTTCTTTTTTCAAGAATATGCTCTGTAATTTTTGCAGTATGTCCCACGTTTCAATGACATTATCAAAAGACAGTCCATCTAAAGGGTCCTGAACAATGTTTCTAAAGTTATCTACTCCAGTTTGAAATGTAGTTATCCCAACACTCTCAAGCTCTTTTAGGACAGTTGGAAGGTCTTCTATCCTTATGTATCTCAGTTCAACCTGCATTCTTGTTGTCAGGTCTATGTAATCGTTGCCGTATTTTTTAGCAACTTCTCCTATCTTTACAGCCTGTTGATAGTTTAGCCTTCCACCGGGAATACGAACCCTGAGCATAAATCTTTCAGGGGTTGCTGGTCTGTAAAAAACACCAAAGCATTTAAAAAAGTAATTAAGGTCGTGCTCTGGTATTGATGAAAAACCTTTTTGAGCATAGAACTCTAATTTCTCCCACGCTTCTTTAGGAGAATGCTCCTGTTTTAACAGCTCTATTTTATTGAGCTTCTTATTCCTTTCCTGAGATACCTTTATCAGTTTTTCCATCAGCCATCCATCTTTGCTTTTTTGTTCTTATATATTTCAAGCAGCGTGCCAAAAATTACTGTTTCTGTGCAGAGCCTTAAAATTTCACATTCTCAGCAGATTTCTGGTAAAATGAGCCTGAGAAAAAGAGAAAAATCTTTCACAAAAAATGTGCAGAGGAAAACATGATTGACTATATAAAAAAGGTAGGAGCAGGTAAAAAAAGATTCAAAGACCTTACAACAGAAGAAGCCTATCAGGTAGAAAAGCTAATCAGCGAAGGAAAAGCAACAGACCTGCAGATAGGTGCTTTCTGGTCAGCGGAAAGGATAAAGTACGCATCTGTTGAGGAGTTGAAAGGTTTTTTAAAGTATCACAGGGAAAACATAAAAACCATTAATACAGACATAAAACCCCTTGACATAGCAGTAAATTACGACGGTAAAGACCGCTCTGTTCATATTCTACCAGCATCTATATTTATAGGAGCAGGGGCTGGCATATACATAGGAGGACATGGTGCAGAGAACATTCCTTCAAAATATGGGATAACATACCACCAGATATTAGAAAAGATGGGAGCAAGAACTCCCTCTAACATTGATACCGTAAAGAAAACTTTAGAAAAAACAGGTTTTGGATTTGTTCACCAGAGGGTATTTGCACAAAAATTGTTCAATCTGCTACCAAAGAGAAAAGAGTTTGGTCTGAGAACTTATCACAACACAATGGAAAGGATGCTCAACCCTTACAACACAGACAGGGTAATTACAGGGGTTTCACATCCTCCGTATATTGAGAAATATACAGAGCTTGCCAGATTTGCAGGGATGGAAAAAATCACCGTCTTTAAAAGCCTTGAAGGAGGAGTAGAGCCATTTCCAAATCACGAAACAAAACTGTTTATAGACAGCAGAGAAAGTCTGATTGTTCATCCTGAAGGGATAGACAAGAAAATAATTCTCCAAAAATTATCACTGGAAGAAAACAGCAAAATATGTATATCTGTGCTGAAAGAAAAGGAGACACCTTACACTCCCTTTGCTGTTTTAACAGCTACTCTGCTTGTGATAGCCTACAGAAAAACAGAAAGCTTTGAAGAAGCAAAAGAGCTGGCAGAGGAGAGCTTGCTCTCAGGCAGAGCATATGAGAAGTTTAAAAAATACTGTGAGATAACACAGGGAGGGTGAAAAATGAGAATACATTACATTCAGCACGTTCATTTTGAAACACCTGCAAACATTTTCAGATGGGCTGAAGAAAAAAACTACCCAATATCTGGAACAAAACTGTTTTTAAACGAAAAACTCCCCCCCTTAGAGCAGTTTGATTTTTTAGTTGTTATGGGAGGACCTATGGGAGTTTATGATGAAGACAAATTCCCCTGGCTTACAGAAGAAAAAGAATTTATAGAGCAGTGTATAAAAGCTGACAAAAAAATATTAGGCATCTGCCTCGGTGCTCAGCTTATTGCGGATGTTCTTGGTGCAAAGGTTTACAAAAACAGCCATAAAGAGATTGGCTGGTTTCCTGTTTACCTTACAGAAGAAGGAAAAAAAAGTATAAGCTTCAAGGAATTTCCTGAAGAGTTTACAGCATTTCACTGGCACGGGGACACATTTGATATTCCTAAAGGAGCAGTCCATACAGCCTTCAGTAAAGGATGCAAAAATCAGGCATTTGAGTACAACAGAGGAAAGGTGGTAGGGCTTCAGTTCCATCTTGAAACAAGCGAAGAAAGTGCAAAAGCCCTGATAGAAAACTCTGTAGAGGAGCTTATGGAAAAGGGAAAATACATCCAGAGCTCAAAGGAAATGCTTTCAGACAAAGAAAGATTTTCCCAGATAGAAAAACTGCTGTTTAGACTCCTTGATAATATAGAGAAAACATAAAAATCCTCAAATTTCAGCAGAATCAATACGATAATAAAAACCATAAACCTTTTTTTAAAGGTTGCTGTTATGAAAATTTTAAGCTCTGACGTGTATCTGTTTTCAAAAAACGAAAAGGTAGATTTTTCTTACGAAAAACTTCAGCTAAAATTTATACAGAACGATAAAAGGTCTTCAAACCAAAACAACGGCATAAAACATACCTACATTAAGCTGGACACAGGCAAAATCAATCTTGATAAGGAAGAGGACATCACCGACATAAAAACCAAAATAATAAAGATTCTGATTGAAAAGTTAACAGGCAAAAAGATAAAGACTGTTTCTCTGAAGGACATTTTAAGTCCCAAAAATGCAGAAAATTTATCCATTCCAGAGTTTGCAGCACAACTGACGTACGAAAAATTCAGTTTTAAATCACAGCAGGTAGATTTTAAAGCTCACGGGGTTATAAAGACTAAATCAGGCAGAGAAATAAACTTTCAGCTATCTTTTTCACTAAAAAAAGAGCAGATTGATTACTCTAAAGTAAACATAAAATCAGGAAGTGTAGCCCTTGTAGACCCTCTCGTAATAAATCTGAACGGAGATTTACAAAACATCCTGTCTGACAGCAGGTTTGAATTTGACTTAGACAGTGATGGTAAAAATGAGAAAATACCCTTTCTGTCTGACGGCAGTGGCTTTATTGTTTTTGACAAAAATCAAAATGGAAAAATAGATAACGGAGCAGAACTATTTGGAGCATCTACAGGTAATGGTTTTTACGAACTATCACAGTTTGATACAGATAAAGACGGCTGGATAGATGAAGATGATAAATATTTTAATCGTTTGAAAGTATGGCTGAAAAACGAAAATAGCGACAAAACTGTCTCCTTCAAAGAGCTGGGAATTGGAGCTATATATCTGTCCCCTGTTTTAACAGAGTTCTCCTTTGAAGACAAAGGCTTCCTTAGAAAATCCAGCATATACCTTAAAGAAAATGGAAATGTAGGTATAGTCTCAAAGATAGATTTCACAGTTTAATGTGAAACCAAGAACAGTTTTATCAAATCCTCTGTAGAATACCATGTTTTTTTAATTTTTACGGCTATGATTTTACCTCTTTTTATTAACTGTCTTGTGCTTTCTGGAGAGTATCCTAAATCTTTCAGTAATTTACTTACAGGTTCAAGCTTTATTCCTTTCTCTTTATATTTTGCAATTATCAGCCTGTCTAAACTTTCTCTTAATGCTTCAAGTATCAGTCTTTTTAAAATATTTGATTTTGCTTCCTTTAGCTTTCTATAAACTTTCTGTCTATCTGGTGGCACATCTTTGTATTTAATAAATAAATCAGATAACTGGCTGTCTAACTCTTCTAATCCTTTGTAGTAGATTTGCTTCTTTTTATCCGAGCCTTTTATTATAACCAGTGGATATCCATTGCTTATTAATATATAGTTTAGAATTATCCTTCCTGTTCTACCGTTTCCATCTGTGAATGGATGTATTTCTTCAAAAAATGCGTGTGATACACAAATTCTATCAAAAAAGTTTTCACTTAAGTTTTGAACATAATCAATGTAAATTCTTATCCATTCTTCTATATAGCTTTCTGGAGGCTCAAATTTTGCTCCTGCTATTTTAATTTTTTCTTTTCTAAATTCACCATTAAAACCAAGTTCTTTATTTATCTGCCGAATTAATGGAATGCCAAATAAAAACTGATTTGATTTATAGTTTTCATAAGCAAGGCCATATACAAATTTTGCTGTTTTAAAATACTTAACTGCTTCTTCTTGAGATTTAGAAACAGGTTTATTTCCTGCTAATGCTTGCTCTAACTCTTCCTCATCTACAAAGTATCCTTCTATAAGAATTGAGTTCCTCGTTTCTTCCTCAAGCAGATAAAGCCACTCTTTGTTTTCTATTACAGGCTCTGGAACCCAACCTAATCTGTCTAACAGCTTTTTCCTCTCTACAATTAATTTTTCGTCCATTGTCTGTCCCGAAATTTTTTATTTATTTTATGCTGCTCTTTAAATTTAATTGTATATTAACAACCTAACAAGTGTCCCGAAAGTGCGACTTTTCACAATCGGGACAAAACAGTCCTCCTGAAGCTATTTTGAACTTTAGTGTATAGATTTTTTTTAGAATGAAGTATTCCATTACAGGAAATTTTCTGGAAAGTTTGCACACGGAAACTCAGAGGTTTATATTATTAAGTAATAAATTAATTAAAATTTTAAGGAATAGACCAATGAAGACTATAACATTAAAAACTGAAGAAGAGTTTTTTGAATATCTAAATAACTTAAGTAAAAGCCTGGGTAAACCAAAGTCTCAAATAATTAGAGAAGCTGTTATTGAGTATGGAGAAAAAATAAAAAGAGAAAAGATTCATCAAAAAATGGAAAAACTTGCAAAACAGCTTAGAAAAGACAAAAGCTATCTGAAAGAAATTAAAGAATTTGAAATGTTGAGTGAGGACACCATTGAATAAAGGGGAGATTTATTTAGCCAAATTAAATCCAACTAAAGGCTCTGAGATTAGTAAAGTAAGGCCAGTAATAATTTTCCAATCTCCTTATTTAAAAGACTTACCAACAGTAATAGTCATTCCTTTAACAACTCATTTAAAGGACAACTGGTTTCCATTGAGAGTTAGGATTTCTAAGAGGGGAAAACTTGAAAAAGACAGCGATGCAGTTATAGAGCAGATTAGAGCTATAGATAAGAGTAGGATTATAGGAAATCCTATAGCTTCTTTATCCCAAGAGGAAATAGAACTTGTAGAAGAGGCTGTTTTATTTGTTTTAGGTATAAAATAATTTTCTACCTGCTTTAATATGACACATTAAAAAAACTGCTATAAATTAATAAATATGCAGGGGGTTGGTGGTATATCAGCTTACTACAGGTGGGATAATCAAAAAGATAAAATTCAGGAGATTAAGAAGCAGCAGATACTCCAGCAGCTTCGTATGATTGAGCAGAAAGTAAAAGCCCACGAAATGGCTCATAAGGTTGCAGGTGGAGAGCTAACAGGCCCAGTTCAGTATAAATACCAGAAAGGTCCAGATGGTAAGTTATACATCGTAGGTGGAGAAGTTCCCATAAAGATAAAACAGGGGAAAACACCTGAAGAAACCATTGAGATTGCTCAGAAAATAAAAAGGGCTGCCCTTGCCCCTGCAGACCCTTCACCTCAGGACAGAGCCGTTGCTGCCCGGGCAACGGTAATGGAGATACAGGCAAAGATAGAAATGATGAAAAAAAATTTAGAAGAAAAGAACAGAATCAGTATCTACGCCTGAATGTAATCAAGCAGATGGTTAATGTCTTCAACAATAAGGTCTGGTTTTATACCTTTTTTCAGGTCCTGGGGGGTAAACTTTCCTGTTTTTACCAGTATGCCTTTTAGTCCTGCATCCATTCCACCTTTTACATCAGACTCTATATCATCCCCAACAACTGCAACTTCTTCAGGCTTTAAACCCATTGTTTTAACAGCAAGGAGAAAAAAATCTTTATTAGGCTTTCCTATCAGTTTTGCTTCTTTCCCACTTGCAAACTCTAAAGCAACAACAAAACCTCCACAATCCATAGACAGCCTGCCGTCTCTGTCTCTGAAGTATCTGTTTTTTGCTGCTGCAATCAGCTCTGCTCCATCTATCAGATATCTGAATGCCCTGTTCATGTTATCGTAAGTAAAGTTATCCCTTGCATCTCCTACAACAACATATCTAACAGGCTCCCTTTTTATTTCTTTCATATCTTCTAATGCTTCATCTGTCAAAATCATAAATGCCCCTGAATCTTTTTCTTTCAGAAACTGTTTTGTTGCCTCAAGGGCTGAAAAAATCTCCTCTTCTTTAACCTCAAAACCCATATTTTTTAGCTTTTGATACACTAACTTTCGCGGCTTTGTTGTTGTGTTTGTGATAAATCTAACGGTAAACCTTTTCTTCAGCTTTTTTAAAGTCTCTGTAGCACCGGGAACAGGTTTATCTATAACATATAGAACGCCATCAAGGTCTAAAAGCAGTCCTTTTATCTTTGAGAAATCTATCATGGCTTTACCTTTTTTATTTTTAAATTAATCTTTAAAAAGCTCCTCTACAAGCTGTAAGACTTTTTTTTGTCTCTCCTTTCCTTTAGGCAGTGATTTCCTTAGATTTTTAACCTGCTTTAATATCTGTTCTAAATTTTGTGGAAGGTTTTTTTCTATATGTTTCCTGATTTTTGCAGACAGCCCCGGTGCAGAGCCTGAGCTTGTTATTCCTATCACAACATCTTCCCTTTTTACATATGCTGGAAATATAAAATCACAGTAATCTGGACTGTCAACAGCATTAACAAATATGTTTTTATCTCTTGTCAGTCTGAAAATCTCCTCCTGCAGCTTTATGTCGTCAACTGCAACAATAACGATAAACTGACCTTGCAGGTCAGAAGGCTTAAATGCTCTTTTTTCGTATGGTATGTTGTGCTTTTTTATCAGATTCAGCGTTTCTTCTGAGAACTCTTTTGACACTATTTTCAGCTCTGGTTTAAATGGAAGGAGTTTTTCTATCTTCCTGAGGGCTACTGCTCCCCCTCCTACCACTAAAACCTTTTTCCCTTCTAAGCTGACAAACATTGGAAACAGTGCCATATCACTCTGCCTTCAGTATACTCAGGAATGCTTCCTGAGGAAGTTCTACCTTTCCAAGCTGTTTCATTCTTTTCTTACCTTTTTTCTGCTTCTCTAACAGCTTTTTCTTTCTGGTTATGTCTCCACCGTAACATTTTGCAAGAACATCTTTTCTCAACGGGGCTACTCTTGCAGATGCCACAACTTTAGAACCTATTACTGCCTGTATTCTGACCTCAAACAGCTGACGGGGTATAACTTCTCTCATCTTGTCAACGATGTTTCTGCCTACTCTGTAAGCTTTATCTTTGTGGACTATAAAAGATAGAGCATCAACAATCTCTCCGTTTATCTTTATGTCCATCTTAACAAGCTCTCCCGGCCTGTAATCTTTAAACTCGTAATCAAAGGATGCATATCCTCTTGTTGCTGTTTTTAGTTTGTCGTGGAAATCAAAAAGAACCTCTGCCATAGGTATGTCGTATCTAAGGAGAACAGTTTTTTTGTCTATATACTCAAATGCTTTCTGGATGCCTCTCTTTTCCTGTACAAGCTGGATAACAGCTCCGACAAAATCATTGGGAGTTATGATACTTGCCTCAATATAAGGCTCTAATATCTTGTCTATAACTGAAGGGTCAGGCATCTGGGCTGGATTTCTTACCTCTAACTCCTCGCCTTTTTTCGTTACTACTTTGTATATAACGTTAGGTGCTGTTGTTATAAGCTCTATGTCGTATTCCCTTTCTAATCTCTCCTGAACAATCTCCATGTGGAGAAGTCCTAAAAATCCGCATCTAAATCCCAGACCAAGTGCAGGTGAGCTTTCCATCTCATATGTCAGGGCTGCATCATTTATTGAGTATTTTTCTAAAGCATCTCTGAGGTCTTCAAAGAGGGTTGAACCTGTAGGATAAAGCCCTGCATAAACCATCGGTTTTGCTGGTCTAAAACCGGGAACAGGCTCTTTGGCTGGATTTTTTGCATCTGTAATAGTATCTCCAATTCTTATATCTCTCACGTCTTTTATCGCTGCAGCTATGTATCCAACGTCTCCTGCTTTCAGAGTTTCAAACTGGGTCATCTGGGGCGTCTGGGCTCCAACCTCTGTAACTTCAAACTCTTTGCCTGTGGACATCAGTCTTATTCTCGTTCCTTTTTTCACTTCACCGTCAAATATTCTGACAAAAGCAACAGCTCCTCTGTAAGGGTCATAGTAAGAATCAAAGATAAGAGCTTTCAGTGGCTTGTTTTCATCGCCTTTTGGTGGTGGTATTTTGTTCACTATGGCTTCCAATATGTCTTTTATCCCTATTCCTGCTTTTCCTGACGCAAGGATCGCCTCATCAGGGTCAAGCCCCAGTACATCAGAAATCTGTTCCTTTATCCTTTCAACATCTGCAGATGGAAGGTCTATCTTGTTTATAACTGGTATTATCTCTAAATCCTGCTCTAAAGCCTGCCAGAATGTTGCTATGGTCTGGGCTTCAATTCCTTGAGTAGCATCTATCAGGAGGAGTGCCCCTTCACAGGCAGCAAGTGAACGGGATACTTCATACCCAAAATCAACGTGCCCAGGCGTATCTATCAGATGCAGAGTATAATCATTTCCGTCATCTGCTCTGTATTTAAGCCTGACAGCCTGCAGTTTTATTGTTATGCCTCTTTCCCTTTCAATGTCTAATGTATCCAGCAGCTGGTCTTTTTTTTCCCTTTCTTCAACAGCACCTGTAAACTCCATAAGCCTGTCGGCAAGTGTTGATTTACCGTGGTCAACGTGGGCTATTATAGAAAAGTTTCTTATATAATCCATCCTGTCCATACACAACCCCGTCTGATTTTTTAGAGTATTAATTATAATATGTTTTACCTATTTTGATTTTTTAGCCTTTTTGAGAGCCTGGAATAAAAATTTCCTGAAGTTTTCCTCTGTTACAGCCCCGTATATTATGACTAACTTTTTTCCTTCAGGGGTTATGATGTATGTAGTTGGCGTCCCGGGAACAGGAAATCTGACAAAATTTTGACTGCTACTTGGATATATGGGAAACAGTGGGTCAGAGAGGTCTCCCTTATCTGAGTCTATAACCATTCCGATAATCTGAAACTTATCTTTAAAGGGTTTTTCCTTTATAACCTTTTTCATTACTGGCATTTCTTTCATACAGGCAGAGCAGGAGTATGCCATAAAGTTCAGAACAATCAGTTTATCCTTCGGCAGAGGAACTGGATTGCCGTTTTTGTCTGTTAATAGATAAGGGGAAGGTTTGAACTCTTCCTCTTTTTGACAGGAAACAAGAAGAAACACAAAGAGAAAAAATGTTAATACTTTTTTCATACCTTTTCCTGAACCCTTATCACTTTACCGAATAACTCCAGTGTTTCTACTACTTCCTTTGGAACCTTTGTTGTTCTCTGGTCTTTACCGTCTCTTAAAATAACCTTATCATCTTCTTCACCTAAATACTTAAATAATCCCCACTGCCCCTTTTCTCTAAATAGAACAATATCTTCTTTTTCAGGTTTTAGAGGGGGAATTTTGCCTATCAAAACCCACAGGTTTCTTATCTTTACCCAGAAGGTGCTTTCCTTAAAATCTGGTATGTTTTCTACTAATATCAGAGGTGTTTCCACATCTTCTAAATTTTCCAATCTATCTTCATCAATGACCTCATAAGCTTTCAGAAAAACTGTTGGCAGCAGTCTGTCCATTTACTCTCCTGTTGTCTGCGCTTTTTTTAGAGGTATCAGCACATTTCTTGTCTGCTCTTTCAGAATGTTTATAGACTGGGCTGTCATAAAAAATGCGTGCTCCAGGTTTATAACAGCCGCTTCAAGGTCTCTATCCTGAGTATTAAATCTCAATTCTCTGAACTGTCTGTGTAGCTCGTCTAACGATGTGCCAAGTTCATATGCCAGTGTAAATGTTCTCATTACAAGCTCATCTATCTTTTGTCTCTCTTCTTTTGTCATCTCATCCTCCTACTTTTTACTGCCACACACGTAACATACACCTTTATCAGTCTTTGCCCAGTGTCTCGTTCCTGGCGGCAGGTCTATTCTGTCTCCCTCTTTTAGCAGAAACTCCCCTTCTTCTGTTCCCATTATTATCTCACCTTTGTAAATCCACCGAACTTCCTGATAGGGATGGGTATGCCAGTCGTAAAAAGAACCTGCTTCATCACACCAGGTGAATATGTTTGTGTATCCTTCATCCTCAAGAATTTTTACAATTTCCTTTATGTCTGATATTTCTGTCTGTTTTATGTTCATCTTTTTCCTATTAAACTCCATGTTTCGTGGTCTATGTTGTGAAGTATGTATTCTGGCGCTTCTATCTCTATTATATACTTTCCGTCTATTTTTACAGGATTTCCTTTTTCGTCTATTCTGAACTTGACTTCTCCTGCCTTTTGACCTTTTCTGTAAAACTCTATCACATTCCCTTTATTTACAACCTCTGTAATGCCGTGCATATTCATCTGCCTGACAATCACATCGTCTATAAATTTTTTATCTGATATAGAGAATATCCTCTGGCTCATTCTCTCACTGAATACTTTATCGTTCAGATATACCAGAAAAGCAAAAACAACAACAGATGTGTCTATTATTGCCAGTGAGATGCTGTACTTTTTGTCTAAAAAAAAGAATGAAACAGCAGTAAAAACTGTAAAAATCACGATGCCTGCAACAATAATTCTTCCAACACCCATACTCTGCCTTAATAATAAATTATTTCAACATCCTGTGGTAATTTAATATAAATATTCTGTGGCTCTTTTTTATAAACTAAATCATAAAAGTTCAGCTCCATTCTGTTTCCTTCACTGTCCCATACTATTATCTGTTTTATGTCTAAATCTTTATCCAAAAGCATCTCAACCTTTTTTATCTCTTCGTCACCTTTTACTTTCATAACAAGGTCAATGGTACTTCCTTTTTTATCTTCCTTTTCTACAGAAAACAGTTTCTTTAGACCTTCCTTTGAAGATATGGCTCTGAATATCTTTGCTATGAAGAAATGTTTGTCTATCTTGGATTTTATAGCCTGTTTTTCCTCTGGTGTGTAGATTGTGAGGCTGTCTCCATCAATAAAGTAAATCTGCTTTAAGGGTTTTTCATAGAGGATTTTTACTGTTTCTGGTTTAGACAGATAAACTTTCCCCTCAAATCTTTCTGGTTCCTGAAGGTCTTTCATATAGGTTACCTGAATAAAACGGGCTTCTATGTATCTGTAATTGTTCAGCTTGCTCTGGAGCTGTGAAAGAACATCTCCATAGGAAAAAGAAAAAAGAAGAAGAAAAATGAAAATTCTGTGCATAAAAACTCCTCAGTAAAGCCACATGGCAAGTTTTTTTCTGAACTCTTTTGTAAGAGGATTACCTTCTCCAAGCAGATTAAATACAGCAACCATAGACTTCCTTCCTGCTTCGTCTCTGTATTTTTTATCAAGTTGCACTATTTTCAGGAACTTTTCAAGGGCTTCTCTGTAATTTTCGTTCAGAGCATAACAGGAACCTTCTTTAAGAAGCCTGTCCAGTTCATTTTCTATCTGAAGTTCTTCACACCACTTTTTAAACTGTATAAGCTCTTTTAATGCCTGTGCTTTTGAGAAATATTCTTTGTGATACTCCTTTATTGAGCTGAGCAGTTCCTCTGCTCTATCTAACCTTCCCTGTTTTATGTAAAACTGGGCAGCTTCAAGGGTTATCTTTTTGTTTTCTGGATACTCTGATAGGAGTTTTTCATATATCTCCTCCGCTTTACCTATGTTACCTGCCATAAATTCCATCTTTGCCTGCTGCAGCAACTGGTCTGCCTCTGATTTTACGTATTTTGATATTATCTCTCTCAGTTTTGGCTCTGGCAGGGCTCCAACAAATCTATCAACCTCTTTTCCATTTATAAATATTCTAACGTCAGGTATTCCGCTGACCCCAAACTCCTGTGCTATATGGGGATTTTCGTCTGTGTTTATTTTTGCAAGAATAAAGCCGTACTCGTTTGCAAGCTTTTCAAGAAGAGGCTTTAAAACTCTGCAGGGTCCACACCATGGAGCCCAGAAATCTATAACAACAGGCTTCTGATACGACTTTTCAACAACTATCTCTTCAAAGTTATCATCTGTAACGTCATATATAAGACCCATCTTTACCTCCTTAATCAGGTTATTTTAATATTATAATATGGAATTTTAGCCTGATTTTCAAATAAAATATGAGTTAAACTGACTAATATTATACAGCTTTTTTCAACCTCTCTCTCATTTTGCACACACTGCAAATGTCTGCATATGTAGGCTCTCCACAGATGATGCACTTTTTTGGTTTTTCTTTTTTTTCGTGCTCTTTCAGTATAGGATACATATTTTTCAGAAAGTTTGTGTAAAACTGAAGCTTTGTTCCGGGATGTTTTTCTTCCAAACGACTGAGCAGTTCTTTGTACTCAATGGAAGAGGCTCCTTCAGAAAATGGACATTCGTATTCTATGTATTCTATTCCGTTAAAGAATGCGTATAGGGCACTTTCTTTCTCTGTAATCTTACATAGAGGTTTTACTTTTCTGACAAATCCATCCTCTTCCTCTAATACTGGATACTGCCTTTTGAGGTAGTTAACATCCCAGTGGAGAGTATTTCCAAATAAAACAGCCACTTCATCATCAAGATTGTGTCCCGTTGCTATGATGTTGTAGCCTAACTCTTTTGCATATCTGTTCATGTAGTATCTCTTTACTGTCCCACAGGCAGAGCAGGCTGGTCTGTTTGAAACTGTATCAATAACAGGAATAGGTGCCAGTTCTTCCTTAAGGGATACTATATGCAGTGATCTATCTATCTTTTCTGAGAAAGATAGTGCAAGCTGTTTTGAGTCCTGAGAATACTGGTCTATCCCAAGGTCTATGTAAAAACCATCTGCCTGATACCCAAGATTAACAAGAGCATTCCACAGTGATAAACTGTCCTTTCCTCCTGAAACAGCAACTAATATCCTGTCTTTTTTAGAGAACATCCTGAACTCTTTTACTGTCTTTTCTACCCTTTTTTCAAACCAGCTGACAAAATGTTTCCTGCAAAGGGCAAGTCTGTGATGGGGAAGGAATACAACAGCCTTTTCTTTCTCTCCTTTTGCCTTACATATACTGCATCTGGTTCCTTTTTTCAGTTTTGCCATTTTCTACCCTTAAATTAAGATTTTATTTGAGGAAGGAATAATATATGTTAGCTTGAAGAAATGCAAATTTTGTTTTAACCGCCTGATATTGCATTGACGACCTTTATCTCGTCCTGAGGAGATACTGTTTCATCTTCCTGGGCTATCTCCCCATTTTTTACAACGAACGCATACTCTGGAGACAGTCCCATAGCTTTTAGAATATCACCTGCTGTGATTTTTTCTTTGTCAAATTTTAAAACCTGCTTTTTCCCTCTGTATTTTATCTCTATATCCATAGACACTCCTACATTTTTAAAATTATCTTATTAAGTAATCTCTCAGTATTCTGCTGTGGTCAAATACAAGTTTATCAAAAGGTATCTCCTCTAACTTAAAAATCTTCACTTTTTTTGCATCACTGCCTGCTACTGGCTCGCCATAAGCTCTGCACAGATAGGTTATGGAAACTGTGTGAAAGCGTGGGTCCCTATCAGGCTGTGAGTAAACTCCCAACAGTTTTATAATCTCTACATCTAAACCTGTTTCTTCTTTCATCTCTCTGATGAGAGCTTCCTCGCAGGATTCTCCCACTTCCACAAAACCACCAGGAATGGCTATACCAAGAGGTGGATTTTCCCTCTCTATAAGAACAATTCCCTTAAAATTATCCCTCTCATCAAAAAGCTGGATAATACCATCAACAGCAACAAAAGGTGTTTTTATACCCATCAGTCAGACAGTATCTCTTCTATTTTTTGTTTATTAATTTTTATCACAGTTCTTTCAATTATCAACCCTTCCTTTTTAAGCTCTTTCAGCGTTCTTGAAAACGTTTCTGGAGTAATGTTCAAAATTGAAGCTATCTTGTTTTTATTAAGTTTAAAAAACAGGTCTTCATGTTCTTTTAAAAATTTTGCTATCTTTTTCTTCACATTTTTTTCCATCAGGTTTTCACAATATTCGTAATTTTTTTGAACTTTGTCAGCCACCATAAATAATAAACTTTGACAGAAAGATAAATTTTTTGCAATAAGCTGTCTAACATCTTCAGAAGGAAACTTTATTATCTCTCCCTCCGTTTCCATCTCTGCAGAAAAGGGATAATTGACATTCTTTATAACTGCAAACTCACCTATAAATGATTTAGGAAGAATGTAGTTAAGAGTTATTTCTCTTCCATTACTTAATGCTGTTTTATAAATCTTCACAACACCAGATTTTAAAAAAAATAGATAATCAGATGGGTCTCCCTCAAAAAATAGAATATCTCCTTTTTTCTTATTTTCCTGTTTAGAGATTTTTTGAAGATGGTAAAGCTCTTTTCTTGATAGATTTGGGAATATGTCGGTTAATCCTGAAAAATCTATGCTCAAAACATCTCTCCCTCACATACATGTTTCCAGACCTAAAAATATACTATTAACTTTAATCAATCCTTGATATCTGTCAATGCAACAGAGGTTTATTATCACTAACTTTGATATTGAGCACTCAAATTATGGAGGTATCACTATGAAAAAGCTACTGGCAGGAGTTGTAGGAGCAGGTTTACTCCTTTCGGGATTTGCTTTTGCTGACACTGCAAAAGAGGTTGAAAAATTAGCAAAACAGTATGGATGTGCAGGATGCCACGCTGTTGATGAGGTAAAAGCTGGACCACCATACAGAATAATAGCTAAAGAGTATAAAGGAAAACCAAATGCAAAAGAAACACTTGTCAAAAGTGTTCTTGGGGGTTCTATGATGAAATGGCAGGCAAAGGCTAAAAAATACAAGATAAAAATAAAAATGGCATACATGCCAGCCCAACACGGGGTAACAAAAGAACAGGCAGAAAAAATAGTTGATTTAATTCTTAAATTAGATACCAAGTAAAAGGAGGGAAGAGTTATGAAAGCCAAGTTAAAGCTAACGCTGTTTTCAGCGGTAGCTGCAGGGCTTGTGTCAATGCCTTCATTTGCTCAAAGCCCGGCAGAAAAGGTTTACATCCCACACGGAAAGTATGATGAGTTTTATGCTTTTCTTTCAGGTGGTTTTGACGGACAGGTAAATGTTTATGGGCTTCCATCAGGCAGGCACCTGAAAACAATACCTGTGTTTTCAGCTTATCCAATGAATGGTTATGGTTATTCTGAAGAAACAAAAGCTATGCTTATGACAAGTCATGGATGGATACCATGGGGGGACTCACACCATCCAGAACTGTCTCAAACAAATGGTGTTCCTGACGGCAGATGGCTGTTTATCAATGAAAACAACACACCAAGGGTAGCAAGGATAGACCTGAAAACATTTGAAACTACAGAAATACTAGAGATACCATTCTCAGGTGGAAACCACGCATCAACATTCATCACGCCAGATTCCAAATACATAACAGCAGCAACAAGGTTCTCTGTCCCTATACCCCAAAAGGATGTTCCAATAGCAGAGTACAAAAAGTATTTCAAAGGAACACTTACTTTTGTAAGAGCAGACAAACCGGGAAAAATGGATATAGCATTCCAGATACTGGTTCCTGGTTATGACTATGACCTTGCCCATTGTGGAAAGGGACCTTCTTATGGATGGTGTTTCTTCACTTCTTACAACACAGAGCAGGCCCATACACTCCTTGAGATAAATGCATCAATGAAAGATAAAGACTACATTGCAGCTGTTAACTGGAAAAGGGCAGAGCAGTGTATAGCAGAAGGAAAATATAAAGAAGTGAAAACAAAATATGCCCACAACTATAGACCTCCAGAAGGAGATAGAATTGCAAGAACAGAATGGAAAACTTCTGTCAAATGGATAATCCCTAAAGAGTGTCCTGGAGTAATGTATTACCTGCCAACTCCAAAATCACCACACGGTGTTGATGTATCTCCTGATGGGAAATACATAATTGGTGGCGGTAAATTAGCAACAGTCATTCCTATCCACTCATTTGAAAAAATGATAAATGCTATCAAAAACAAACAGTTTGCAGGAGAAGTTGAAGGTATTCCTATCCTGAAATACGAAGCAGTTAACCACTGTGAACTGCCAAACCCTTGTCTGGGACCACTGCACACAGAGTTTGACGGAAAAGGAAGAGCATATACCTCATGTTTCATTTCTTCAGATGTTGTAATATACGACTACAAAAAATGCAAAGTGTTAGATAGAGTTCCAACCTACTACTCTGTTGGACACCTGATGATACCCGGTGGAGACTCTGCAAAACCATGGGGTAAATATCTACTCCCAATGAACAAAATTACAAAAGATGTATTCCTCCCAACAGGACCAGAACTTCCACACGCAGCTCAGCTTTACGATATATCTGGAAGCAAACCACAATTTCTGCTTGACATGACAGAATTAGGTGAGCCTCACTATGCACAGGCTATTCCTGCCAGCATTCTGATGAAAAAAACTCTCAAAATATTTGAGCTGGACAAGAATACCCACCCATATGCTACAAAGTCAGAAGAAGCTGCAAAAGTAGTAAGAAAAGGTAACGAAGTTCACATATACATGACAGCTATCAGGTCTCACTTTACACCAGACAACATAGAAGGTGTTAAGGTTGGAGACACTGTCTACTTCCACGTTACAAACATTGAACAGGACTGGGATATTCCTCACGGATTTGCAGTACTGGGAGCTAACACATCAAACCTCCTGATTATGCCTGGTGAAACACTAACCCTTAAGTGGACTCCTAAAGAACCTGGCGTTTATCCATTCTACTGCACAGATTTCTGCTCAGCTCTACACCAGGAAATGCAGGGATACATAAGAGTATCTCCTAAAGGTGCTAACGTTCCTATTAAATACGGAACTGGTGAAGAAATGCATGTTGTTAAATAAGGAGGTAAAAAGATGAGCTGGATTTCTCGGGGGCTTATAGCCCTCGCTTCTATAATAATGATTGGGATTTACTTTAAACCCCTGTGGGAGATAACACTCTATGCTCCCCAATATAGAGAAGGTTTAAAAATGATTATATGGGTCAACAAAATAACAGGAGGAACCCCCCACGACCTGAGAAACATCAATCTTCTGAACCACTATGTAGGAATGAAAAAGATAGACCCAAATGCAATACCAGAGCTGAAAATACTGCCAGTAATATTTGGCTTTATGATATTTTTAGGTTTCCTCACAGCAGTTACAGGAAACACAAAACTGCTGTATGCATGGGCTGTCTTGATAACCATTATAGGTATTGCATCGCTG
>JALSNI010000061.1 GCA_026987075.1 Persephonella sp.
AAAACAATACAGGCTCTAAAGGGTCAGCTAAACATTGGAGTGATAGAAGGTGATTTGGAAACAAACAGAGACGCAGAAAGGATAAAGGCTCAGGGAGCTCCAGCATACCAGATATCCACAGGACAGGCATGCCACCTTGACGCATTTATGGTTCACGAAGGCATTCATCATCTTCCTCTGAAAGATTTAGATATTGTTTTTGTTGAAAATGTAGGTAATCTGGTCTGTCCTGCCTCTTACGACATTGGAACCCACATAAATGTGGTACTACTCTCAGTCCCTGAAGGAGACGACAAACCAGCAAAATACCCTGTAATGTTTCGCTCTGCCGACCTTATGCTTATAACAAAGATAGACCTTCTTCCTTACTTTGATTTTGATGTTGAAAAGGCAGTTTCAGAGGCACGCCAGCTAAATCCAAAGATGGATGTTATTCAGATTTCAACAAAAACAGGGGAAGGAATGGATAGGTGGATTAGTTATTTAAAATTAAAGTCCTCTGTCCGAACTGTTATATAATTATATAGTTATTCTAATTTTATAATGAGAGGGGAAATTGTCCAAAATAAAAAAAACAAAGGAAGAAAGAAAAAAGGAGATAATCAAAGCAGCCTGCAGATTATTTGCAAAAAAGGGATATTACAATACTACAATTCCAGACATTGCAGAAGAGCTTGGAATGAGCGTTGGGAATCTGTACAACTACTTCCACTCAAAAGAAGAGCTTGCAAAGTATATTATGCAGTATTCTTCCAAACTCCTTGGAGATGAGATAAGAAAAATAAACGAAGAAAATATATCAACAAAAGAAAAGATTTACAAAATAGTAAGAAAGTTTTTTGAGATAGGTCAGGAACAGCCTGAGCTTATTGAGTATTTTTTGAGGGTTTTTCTGTCAAACAGGGAAGTGTTTGAGGAAGGATGTGAAGGTTTCTTGTGTGTTCAGGAGGTCGTTACAGAGCTTATGCTGTTTTTAGAAGAAGGGGCAAGGAAGGGAGAGCTGAGACAGCAGGATTTCTTTCCTGCTTTTGTAACTCTTATGGGACCCCTTGGAGGGATGGTTTTTCTACAAGGGGAAAATGTTCTACCTAAAAAACCTATAGAGTACTCAGATGAACTTGCAGAAAACATATGGAGAGCCCTGAAGGCTGACTGAGATGAAAACACTGCTCTGGATACAGGGACTGAGCTGTAATGGAAACACCCAGTCTCTACTTAATGCAGAAAATCCTTTTTTCTACGAGATTTTTCAAAAAATAAAACTTATCTATCATCCTTCATTTTCTTACAGGGAAAATCTCCAGACTATAATTAAAAAAGTAAAAGAAGAAAAAATAAAGATTAACTTCCTGGTTGTTGAAGGAGCTGTAACATCTGACAAAAGATTCCACAAAATCGGTGATTACTCAGTAGCCCAGATATTGGAGATTTTAAAGGACAGGGCTGATTACATCATAGCTGCAGGGAACTGTGCTTCCTTTGGAAACATACCTGCCACATTTTCCCATAATCCAGATGTAACAGGTCTTCAGTTCAGATTTGTGCAAAAAGAAGGTTTTTTCCCTCCAGACTTTAAAACAAGGTCAGGCTACCCTGTTATCAACATTCCCGGATGTCCCATGCATCCTGCATGGTTTACCCAGACGATAACAGCACTGCTTGAAGGAAAGAAAGTGATACTTGACCAGTTTAACAGACCAAAAGAGCTGTTTATGTATCTTCCCCACGATGGATGCACAAGAAATGAGTATTTTGAGTGGAAGGTGGAGTCGGAAGAGTTTGGACATAAAGAAGGATGTCTGTTTTACAACCTTGGCTGTAGAGGTCCCATGACACATGCCCCCTGTAACAAAATTCTGTGGAACAGAATATCTTCCAAAACACGGGCAGGTATGCCGTGTATTGGATGCACAGAGTTTAACTTTCCACTGAGGGAAAACTTCTTTGAAACAAAGAAAAATATGGGAATTCCTGAGGAAGTTCCTTTAGGCGTTTCAAAAAGGGCATACATCACCATAACAGGAGTGGCAAAAACATTAAAAAACAAAAGATTAATGGTAAAGTTAGAGGAAACAGACTGAAAATGCCAAAAGTAAGAAAGACAGTTCTCAACAGAGTAGAAGGTGAGATACAGCTAAAACTTGTGTGGGAAAAAGGAAAAGTAAAAGACGCATTTATCATAGCTCCAAACTTCCGTGGTTTTGAATTTATATTGGAGGAAAAACCGGCTTTAGATGCTCTGGTTATAAATCCAAGAATATGCGGAATATGCGGTCATGCACATCTGATAGCAACCACAAAAGCCATAGAAAATCTTTATGAAAATGCTGGACTGAAAATAGATGTTCCAAAGAATGCAAAACTGATAAGGGACATAACCCTGGGAGCAGAGATAATCCAGAACCACCTGCGGTGGTTTTATATGTTTGTTATGCCAGATTTCTTGAAGTTAGAAAAAAGCAAAAAACTGAAGGATTTTGAGCCAATAAAAGGGTATAAATGGCAGAAAGCTGTTGATTTTAGCTCAAGGATTGTAAAAGTTATAGCTATCTTTGGAGGACAGTGGCCTCACACATCATACTCTGTTCCTGGGGGAGTTGTATGTGACCCAACAACATTTGATTTAACAGAAGCCAAATCTATTGTTGATTCTGTTGTAGGATTTGCACAGCAAGAAATTTTTGGCATGGATATAGAGGATTACCTGTCTGTCTCTTCTGAAGAGGAATATCTAAAAAAGTCTAAAAACTCAGACCTGAAAAAATTTATTTTTATGTGTAAAAAACATCAGTTAGACCATGCAGGAAAGTCCTACCACAGGTTTCTTACTGTGTGTGATATGGAGTATGCATTTTCTAAAGGGATAACAAAGAAAAAGAGAAGAAATTTTTATGTAGAAAAAGTGAGGGAAATAGACAGTTATTCATATCTAACGGAGAATGGTTTTTCTTTTGACAAAAACAGATATTCATGGGCAAAAGCCGTAAGATACAACGGCCTGCCCTATGAGACCTCTCCCCTTTCCAGAAGGATAAACAGTAGGGAAAAGCTATTTATAAACCTTCTTAAGCATTACAGAGACAGTTATATGGTAAGGATGTGGGCAAGGATTGATGAGATTGCCCGTATGCTTTATGCAATGAAAATGTGGATAGAAAGTATAAAACCTTCAGAGCCTTTTTATATTCCTCCACCTGCAGATATAAAAGAAATCTCAGGAAAAGGGGTTGGTTTGTGCGAAGCTGCAAGGGGCTCTCTTATACATCAGCTTACTGTAGAAAAGGGTATCATAAAAAAATACAACATCATCACACCTTCCACGTGGAATCTTGGTCCCAGATGTGAAAAATACCTGTCACCTGCAGAAAAAGCTATAACAGGAATAGACTCTCAGCTAAAAGCAGAGATGATTTTGCGCAGTTTTGACGTTTGCTCTGTCTGCACTACCCATTAATAAACTTGCCTTCCTATTTATCAGTTATTAGGTTTATTTAATAAAAAAGGTTGACAATGAAAAAAGATTCATTCATCATTTTAATAAATGAATGATTATTCATTAGGAGGGTTGTTATGAATATTACAGACAGGGAACATCTGAGAGCCCTTTTCACAAAGCCCACAAACTACATCAACACAAACAGGGGTGATGCTTACTACAGAGAGCTCTACAAAAAAATGGAAAGGCGTCTTGCTGAGCTGAGAGCTCAAAAGCCTGTTAGAGAAGCAGAGATGAAATTTGAGGAATACCTGAAAGTATGGGAACTGACAAGGAGAGACTTTCTAAAATGGGTTTCTGCAACAACGGCGATGCTGATGCTTCCTCCACAGTTTGAACCTCTCGTTGCACAGGCTGCTGAAGTTATGAACAGAATTCCAATAATATGGATAAACATTCAGGACTGTGCAGGAAATACAGAGGCACTGCTCCGTTCATACTCCCCAACTGTTGATGAGCTGATTTTAGAGTACCTTTCTGTTGAATACCACGAAGTTATTATGGCAGCAGCAGGAGACCAGGCTGAACAGAATTTAGAAAAAGCAGTTAAAGATTTTGACGGAAAGTATCTGCTGTTTGTTGAAGGGTCTATTCCTGTAGGAATGCCTGAAGCATTTACAATCGGAAGACATCCAAAAACAGGAGTTGAACACGTTAAACATTTAGCTGAGCATGCAGCAGCTGTTATAGCTGTTGGCTCATGTGCTGCTTTTGGCGGCGTTCCAGCAGCTCATCCTAACCCAACAGGTGCAGTAGGGGTTATGGATGTTGTGAAAGGCAAGCCTATAATAAACATACCTGCCTGTCCAGCAAACCCTGCAAATATCACAGGTGTTGTTATCCATTACATTCTTACAGGAGAGATTCCAGAGTTAGACAGCCTGCTCAGACCAAAATTTGCCTTTGGATACAGAATTCACGATAACTGTGAAAGGAGAGCCCACTTTGATGCAGGAGAGTTTGTTGAAGAATGGGGAGATTTTGGAGCGAAGAATAATTTCTGTCTCTACAAAATGGGATGTAAAGGACCCTTTACCTTCAATAACTGTTCAATAGTGAGATATAACGAAGGAACTAACTGGCCTATTGGTGTTGGAAGAGGATGTATCGGTTGTTCAGAGCCAAACTTCTGGGATGTTTATGCAACAGAGAGACCTATAGCAGACTCACCAATCCAGCCTCCTGCAGGTAGAGGTGTTGAGTCAACAGTTGACCAGTTTGGTCTTGGGGTGTTAACAGCAACAGCTGTTGGTATAGGAATACACGCCGTTGCCAGTGCTTTAGCTGGCAAAAAAGATAAGGAAGAAAACAAAGAGGAGGTTTAAACTATGGGGAAGCATTTAGTAGTAGACCCGATAACAAGGATTGAAGGGCACCTGAGAATAGAAGCAATATTAGATGAAAATAATGTGATTGTTGACGCATACAGTTCATCCACAATGTGGAGAGGCATTGAGATTATTATGAAAGGTAGAGACCCCAGAGACGTGCCTCTACTTGCGATGAGAATATGCGGTGTATGTACAGGAACTCATTACTACACATCAACCCAGACTGTAGAGCATGCTCTTGGAGTTGTCCCTCCAAAAAATGCAAGACTGGTAAGGAATCTTATTCAGGGTTCTCTATACATACACGACCACACAGTTCATTTTTACCATCTCCATGCCCTTGACTGGGTTGATGTTGTTTCTGCTCTGAAAGCTGACCCTAAAAAGGCAGCAGTAGAGGCAAAAAAATGGGCTAACATGCTGACAGACCCTATAACAGGAGAAACAATTCAGCCGTGGAATGCTGGAGAAGGGGCATACAGAGCTGTTCAGGAAAGGCTGAAAAAGTTTGTAAAGGCAGGAAGACTGGGACCATTTGCCAATGCGTACTGGGGAAACAAATCCTATAAACTCACGCCAGAGCAGAACCTTGTTGCCGTTTCCCACTATCTTGATGCTTTAGACATGCAGAGGGAGATGGCCAAACTGATGGCCATATTCGGCGGAAAAAATCCACATCCCCAGTCCCTTGTAGTTGGCGGTGTAACCTGTGTTCAGGATATAAAAAATCCTGCAAGACTTGGACAGTTTGGGGACATACTTAGAAAGTCAAGGGAGTTTATATACAGGGCATATCTGCCTGACCTTCTGATGGCAGGAGCTGTTTATGCAGACGAAGCTCTGAAAGGAATAGGAAGAGGCCTTGGAAACTATATGGCTTATGGAGATTTCAGAATGGATGACAATCCATGGTACAAAGGTAAGACCCTCTTCCCTCAGGGAGTTGTTCTGAACATGGATTTATCAACTGTTTACGATGTTGACCAGTCAAAAATAACAGAAGACGTTACCCACAGCTGGTATGAATATGACGTTAACCAGCCTCTACACCCATTTGAAGGTCAGACAAAGCCAAAATATACAGGATTTAAGGAAGACGGAACGCTGAACACAAAGGGTAAGTATTCATGGATAAAATCCCCTATTTATGACGACCACAGGGTTGAGGTTGGTCCTTTGGCGAGAATGATTGTTGGATATGCAAGGGGAGACGAGAGGATAAAACATTATGTTGACTGGCTCCTAAAGTCAGGAAATCTGCCAGTTAAGGTTCTTTTCTCAACAGTAGGAAGGACAGCAGGAAGGGCAATAGAGACAGCTCTTATGGTTGACGTTATGCAGGAATGGCTTACTGAACTGTCTAAAAATGTGTCAGCAGGAGACCTGAGCACATGGACTGAGTATGATTTTGATAGACTGACAAAAGGGAAAGAGCTTAAAGGTTATGGATTGACAGAAGCACCAAGGGGAGCATTGGGACACTGGATTAGAATAAAGGATGGAAAAGTAGAAAACTATCAGGCTGTTGTTCCTTCTACATGGAACGGAGCTCCAAGGGATTACAAAAACAGGATGGGAGCATATGAAGCATCACTGATAGGAACGCCTATGTCCAACCCAGACCAGCCTCTTGAAATACTCAGAACTATACACTCCTTTGACCCATGTATCGCATGTGCTGTTCACGTTATTGATGCGAAAGGAAAAGAGCTTGGCGTTTACAAAGTGGAACCTATAGGAGGTTTCTGCAATGTATAAGAAAGTAAAAAGAATGACAGTGGCAATGAGGATAATACACTGGGTAAATGTCTTTTCCATAGTTGTTGCAGTTATTACAGGTCTGTATATTGCCCATCCATACTACCAGAGTATGATTGCAGAAGCTGCAGCATTTAAATATGTTATGGCGTATAACAGATGGGTTCATTTCATAGCAGCTATACTATTGGATGTAACGTCAATAGCTGTTGCTTATCTTTACTTTTTCAGCAGATTTGAAAAACCAGTGAAAAAACTCATACCAAATGCCCAGAACATAAAGGAGTTTGTTGAGGTTGTTCTAAACCTCCTTACACTTAACAGAAGGAAAAACTTTGATTCTTCTCATTTAGACAGCTTTAACGCAGTGTATTTCACAATACTGCACATACTGCTTTTCCTGATGCTGTTTACAGGTCTTCAGATGTATGTGTGGGGACTTTATCACGGAACTTCTTCCATAGGTGCGTGGTGGCCGTGGCTGCTTCATGTAGCAACAGACTGGACTCTGTGGGTTTTTGGTGGTGCACACGGTGTGAGAGTTGCTCACCATCTTACAATGTGGATTATTCTTGCATGGGTTGCTTTCCACATATACTATCAGGTATGGAGAACAATATTCTGGAGAGAAGGAGATATAGCCATTGTGTTTGGTGGATACAAGTTTAAAAAGGCAAGATAAAGGGGAGTTTTTCTCCCCTACTTTAACAGGTCTGTCAGGTGTATATCCCTTTCTCCGTAAGGGTCGTATTCTGGAGAGATGCACATTTTACATACAGAGCCAGCTTTTGTTTTTTCTATTAATGCCTCTACATCTTCTATGCCTCCCTTTTCTATCGCCTGCAGGATATCCGACAGTGGTATCCTCAGGCATATACATACTTCTATCTCTTCACTCATTTTTACTTTCCTCCTTTTTAATAAATTTTATGAGATTTAAGCAGGTAAAAGTATGAAAAAAATCGGTGTTGTTGGCGTTGGAAACATTTTGTTTAAAGATGAAGGTATAGGAGTTTTTACAGTTAAATATCTGGAAGAAAATTATACATTTGAGCCTGAAGTAGACCTTATAGATGCAGGAACACTTGGATTTGGACTTATGAAATATCTGCATGAATACGACCATATAATCCTCATTGATACAATATCAGTAAATGATAAACCGGGAAGTGTTTACAGGCTAACTCCAGAGCAGCTTTCTGGTCTTGCTTCTTACCATCAGACAGCCCACGAGGTGGAAGTTCTCCAGATGATTGAGCTTACTCCTCTAACAGGAAAAATGGCTGATACAGTGGTGATAGGTGTTGT
>JALSNI010000062.1 GCA_026987075.1 Persephonella sp.
CTTGCAGAGATAATAAGGGAAAAAATATTCCAGAACACAAGACAGGAGTTGCCGTACTCAGCAGCAGTAGAGGTGGAAAGCATACAGGAAGGAGAGAAAAACAAAAATTTAGTGATAATAAATGCCACTATATATGTTGAGAAGGAAAACCACAAGGGGATTATTATAGGAAAAAAAGGACAGATGCTAAGAAAGATAGGACAGCAGGCAAGAGAAGAACTCCAGCAGATTTTAGGAAAAAAAGTTCATCTTAATCTGTGGGTTAAGGTAAAGCCACGGTGGAAAGAGGACATAAGACTGCTGAAGATGCTTGGCTATCAATACATATCTTAGGAGAGCCTGTTGCTTACGCCAACACTGAATGTTTTGAAAGAAACCTTCAAAAGGCTTCTGTATAAGGGAAACTACAGGGTTTTGGAAAGAATTTTGGAAAAAACCCACAAGGGAGATTTGGTTGCTATATTTCGGTATCTTTCCCATCAGGAAAGGGTAAAGATATTCCAGATTTTGATGAACATAGACATAGAAAAAGCATCAGACCTCCTTTACGACCTTGACGAGGACATTCAGATAGAGATTCTCAGGGCTTTACCTGTAAAGGAAGCAGTCAGAATTCTGATAACATTTTCTACCGGTGAAATATCTAAGATTATAGACAAACTTCCTGCCCAGCTCCAGAACGCAATATTAGAAAAACTTGCAGAAGAGGAAAAAGAAGAGCTTCAAAAGTTCATATCTTACGGTGAAGACAGTATTGCTCCTTTGATAAGTGAAGAATACATTGCTGTGGAAGAAGAGAAAACTGTTGAAGAGGTTTTGAATATTATCAGAAGTGCTCCTGAAGATATTGAGGTAATTTACATATATGTTGTTGATAAAAAGGAAAGACTTATTGGTGTTGTTTCTATAAAGGAAATTCTGACAGCACCTCCAAATGCACAAATAAAGGACATAATGACAACAGATGTTATATCTATCAGAGCTGATGTAACAAAGAGTGAGGCTATAGACATTTTCCAGAGATACGACCTTCTGATAATACCTGTTGTGGACGAAAACGATGAGCTGATAGGGGTTATATACATAGACGACATATTAGATGCCATAACAGAGAAAACAACAGAAGATTTTTTCAAAATGGCTGGAGCACAGGAGGAAGAACTATTTTATACGAACCAGATATTAAAAACTGCAAAACTGAGACTTCCGTGGCTTTTAGTTGTAGTGTTTGGAGAGATGGTTTCCGCATTTATTATCAGCATGTTTGATTTTACTATTAGACAGTTTCTGCCGATAGTGTTCTTCCTCCCATTAGTCGCTGCCGTTTCAGGTATGATAAGCTCCCAGTCTGCTATTATAACTGCGAGAGGACTGTCTACAGGGAAGATAACAGAATACTTTAAGGATTTTTTAAACTTTTTGCTTAGAGAAGTAAAAGTTGCATTAATAATAGCCTTTGTTGTTGCCACAGTTGTTGGAGCTATATCTTCCCTGTGGCTGAGCACCCACATAATAGGAGTGGTTATTGGCACTGCTCTTTTTCTTAATGTAGTCATAGCCGCATTTACAGGAGGACTGCTTCCTTACATCTCCCTGAAGGTGCATAAAGACCCCACCGTAGCAACAGGCCCCATAACCCTGACGCTGAATGACATACTTGGAATACTCATATACTTAGGCAGTGCTACCTTTTTCCTTGAGTATATAAAAGTTTAATCAGACAACTCTCCTTCAAAAAACTTCTGATACGCTGTTAAATCAAGAAGTCCGTGGCCACTAAGATTAAACAGTATAACCTTCGGTTCTCCTGTTTCTCTGCATCTGATAGCTTCATCTATTGCCACCTTAACTGCGTGGGCAGATTCTGGTGCTGGAACTATTCCTTCTGTTCGTGCAAAATCTACAGCTGCTTTGAATATTTCAGTTTGCTTGACTGCCACAGCTTCTATCAGCCCTTCATCGTATAGTTTTGATATTATAGGAGCCATTCCATGGTATCTGAGCCCTCCTGCGTGTATAGAAGGCGGTATAAAGTCGTGTCCCAGAGTATGCATTTTCATAAGTGGAGTAAAACCTACTGTATCACCAAAGTCGTATCTATACTCTCCTTTTGTCAGTGTAGGACAGGAATAAGGCTCCACAGCGATAAATCTTGTACAGCTGTCTCCAGATAGTCTTTCTATCATAAATGGTAGGGCTAAACCTCCAAAATTACTCCCTCCACCTGCAGAGCCTATTATGATGTCTGGATAGTGTTTTACCTTTGCAAGCTGTTTTTTTGCTTCTAATCCTATAACTGTCTGATGCAGAAGAACGTGATTTAAAACACTACCCAGTGAGTAATGGGTATCTGGATTTTCAAGGGCTTCTTCCACTGCTTCACTGATGGCTATACCTAAACTTCCTGGATTATCAGGGTCTTCCTGCAGTATTTTTCTGCCTGATTTTGTATATGGGCTGGGGCTTGGGATAACCTTAGCTCCCCATGTTTCCATAAGCACTCTTCTGTATGGCTTTTGCTGGAAGCTGACCTTTACCATGTAAACCTTTACCTGAATTCCAAAATACTGTCCTGCAAATGCAAGGGAGCTACCCCACTGGCCTGCTCCTGTTTCTGTTGTCAGCTTTTTTATCCCTTCTTTTGCGTTGTAGTAAGCCTGAGGGACGGCAGTGTTTGGCTTGTGGCTTCCTGGAGGAGCAATGCCTTCGTATTTATAGTAAATTTTTGCAGGGGTGTCTAAATACTCCTCTAACTTTGTTGCTCTTATTAAAGGAGTTGGTCTCCAGATAGAGTAAACCTCTAAAACCTCCTGTGGGATAGGTATCCATCTCTCCTGAGACATTTCCTGCTCTATAAGTGCCTCTGGAAATAGAGCTTTTAATTTTTCTGGATTCATAGGTTGATTTGTCTGAGGGTCAAGGGGTGGTTCTAAAGGTGAAGGAAGGTCTGGGAGTATGTTATACCAGTGTTTAGGAATTTCGTTTTCTTCAAGTAGTATCTTTTTCATAACTTCCTCCTTGTAAAAAAGCTTTATCCTTATCACTTTTAATTATATGGCAAAAATTAATAAAAATATAATCTTTTTAGGAATTGTCAGCTTATTGACAGACATTTCCAGTGAGATGATTTTCCCTATTCTTCCTGTTTTCCTTGACCACTTCCTGAAAGCTACAAAGTTTGAGATTGGGATTATTGAAGGAACTGCCCAGCTTGTTGCCAGTTTTTTAAAGGTGTTTTCTGGACATCTGTCAGACAGAGTTGGGAAGAAAAAACCTATCATTGTTGCAGGATACCTGCTCTCTACTGTTTCCAAACCTTTTCTGTATTTTGCAGCGGGATGGAAGGATGTCCTGCTGCTCAGGGTTATTGAAAGAACAGGAAAAGGAATAAGAACAGCTCCCAGAGATGCACTGATTTCTGCATATACGACACAGGAGAAAAGCGGTAGAGCTTTTGGTATCCATAGAGGGATGGACACTTTAGGGGCTGTTTTAGGTAGTCTGTCTGCATTTGTTATTATTCTTTTTCTTGGAGAAACAGAAAGCAGTTTCAGGCTTATTTTTCTTATTTCCTTTTTTCCTGCTTTTCTGGCTGTTATTGTTCTTTTATTTTTTGTAAAAGAGAAACCTTTTCATCCTGTCAAAAAGAGGAGTTTCAGACTTAAAGACCTGCCTGTCAGCTACTACTGGTTTTTATTCTTTCAGGGTATTTTTATGCTCTTTTCTATGAATTATGCATTTATGATTTTAAAGTCCAGTAATGTTGGAGTGTCATTGGGATACATTCCTGTTGTTTATATTCTCTTTAATGTTGTTTATGCTGTTTTCAGCTACCCTTTTGGCCTCTGGGCAGACAGATTTGGTAAGGTAGAAACCCTTACAGTTGTTTACCTGATATTTTCTATAACAGCTTTTGTTTTTACACTTGATACCCCTGTTGCTGGATGGATTGGCTTTGTTCTTTACGGCATTTTTATGGCTGGTTATGAGGTGATTACAAGAGCATTAATATCAGATATAGTATCACCACAACTTAAAGGAACTGCTTACGGTATGTTCCACACACTTTCAGGTATCACTGTCTTTCTTTCTGTTGTTATTGCAGGATTTCTGTGGGATAGATTTGGAGCTGATGTACCATTTTATCTTTCCTCTGCAGGTTCATTAATTATCAGTATGATTATTTACATAAAACTAAAGAATAAATTGTAATATAGTTATATATGAATAACATTATAAGGAGGTGTAAAGATGTCAGAGATTGATGTTATTGTAAACATCAGAGAGGCTGTAGAGGCAGACAAAGAAAAACCAAATCTTGGAATGGTAGATATCCACAGGGCAAGAGAATTGATAGAAGAGGCAGGGGCTGTTCTGTTGGACGTGAGGCCTCCAGCAAAAGTTGAAGGAGAAAATGCAGAAGAAGCTAACGTTCCAAATGCTTACTATGTTCCTGTCACAGAATTTCCACAGCAGTTTGAAGAAGGGAGGATTCCACAGGATAGGACTGCACCGATAGTGGTAGGCTGTAAGTTAGTCAAGTTTGCCAACAGGGTGATGGGCTATCTTGAGGCGTTAGGATACAAAAATGTTTATGTTTTAGATACTGACATAAAAGACCTTATAGAGCTGTATAAGGCAAAGCAATCCTGATAAAATATTTCCAAAAATATCTGGAGGATTATATGGGAAAGGTTGCTTTCGTTTTTCCGGGACAGGGCTCCCAGCAGGTTGGCATGGGAAAGGACGTTTACGAAAGTTATCCTGAGATTCAGGAAATTTACCACAGGGCAGATGAAAGGCTTGGTTTTGAACTGAGCAGAATAATATTTGAGGATGAAGAAAAACTCAATCTTACCCAGTATACCCAGCCAGCCCTCGTTATTACCTCTTATGCTCTTTTTTATGCATTGAAAAAAAGTAGACCAGATGTGGTTCCATCATATACTGCCGGGCATTCTTTAGGTGAATTTTCTGCCCTTGTTGCTTCAGATGCTTTAAACCCTGTTGATGCTGTCTGGATAACACACATAAGAGGGAAGCTTATGCAGGAGGCTGTTCCAGAGGGAGCAGGTAAAATGGCTGCTATTATAGGTCTGCCTGCTGAAGAGATAGAAAAAACCCTTCAGGAGATTTCAGGTATTGTTGAGGTAGCAAACTACAACTCTCCTGAACAGACTGTTATATCAGGAGAAACAGAGGCTGTTGAAAAAGCTATGGAAGTTCTGAAAGAAAAGGGGGCAAAAAAGGTTGTTCCCCTTGCTGTTTCTGTTCCAGCCCATTCTTCTCTGTTGAGAGACAAAGCTGAAGAGTTTGGAAAATATTTAGAGGAGATAGAGATTAAAGATGCACAGATACCAGTTATCTCAAACATAACTGGAAAGCCTCTGACAGATGCAGGTGAAATCAGAAAAGAACTGAAAGAGCATTTCTACTCTCCTGTCAGATGGGTTCAGTCTGTTCAGTTTATGGTAGATGAAGGGGTTGATACTTTTATTGAGATTGGTCCCAAGAAAGTTTTGACAGGCCTTATAAGAAGAATAAGCAAAGGTGTAAATCTGATTAATATTCAAACATTACAGGATATGCAAAAAATATAGTAGAATATATGAAATAAAATTAGAGGTTAAAATCATGAAACTATTCCTGATGGCTCTGGCATTTATTTTTTCTTTTAGCTTTGCTTTGGCCTGTCCGTGTAAAAAAGTAGATGGATGTCCAGAGTGTGGAAAGGTATCAGTTGAAAACGAGTATAAAGGAAAACAGATAACCCCCAAAGCCTATCCCTGTGAAAAATGTGCAAAAGGCAAAGACAAAAAATCTGAAGAAAAAGTTAAAGTTGAGTAAAGCTGTATTTATAACAGGAACAGATACAGGTGTAGGTAAAACAGTAGTTGCTGGTGCTGTTGTAAAACTGCTGAAAGATAAGGGATACAATGTAGGGTATTTTAAACCTGTTGAGACAGGATGCAGTCCTGAATGTTCTGACGCAAAAACTATCTCTCAGATAACAGGTCAGCATATAGATGAGGTAGTTCTTTACCAGTTTAAAAATCCTGTTGCTCCTTTAGTTGCTGAAAGGTTGGAAGGTAAAAAGATAGATATGGCAAGGATTTATTCCCATCTGGACAGACTGAAAAGAAGCTACGAATATCTTGTTATTGAAGGTGCAGGTGGTATAAAAGTTCCTATAACAGAAGAAGGGGGGAACATTATAACCTATTTAGATTTTGTTTATGAAACCTTTCTCCCTGTTGTTATTGTATCCAGAGCAGGGCTTGGAACAATAAATCACACTGTTTTAACAGTTGATGCGTTAAACACGATAAACGCGGAAATTAAAGGTATAGTGGTAAATGGATATACTGGAGAAACGGTTTCAGAAAAAACAAGTCCTCAGATTATACATGAAATGACAGGCATTTCTGTGCTTTGTGTCGTGAATAAAGCAAAAAACCCTATTGAATACATACATGAATATTTTCCAGAAATAATAGATGCTGTTTTTTAAATATTACATGTTTTTATGTTTTCAGCTAACTTTTTTATAGCTTCAATAATTTCTGCAGATTGTTTTATAAGTTCCATTCCGTCTTTTATAACATTTTCAATCTTTCCTTTTTTAAAGTTATCAATAAAACTGTTTTCAGTTTGATGGAATTTTTTGTGGGGCTGTTCTATGTCTCTAAAAAGTTTAAGAGAAGATTCATCAATTCTTCTAACTTCTTCCTCTCCTACTGAGTAATACCATTTGCCAAGGTCACACTCTGTATAGTCAGGCGGATGCCAGCTTATTCTTTCTGAGACTACATCTGCTAAATTCTTCATATATACAGAATGCTCAACAATTTTGTTAAGGAGGGATAAATAAAACTGAAAACTTTTTTCTGGATGTATTTCCTGTGATTTTAGAACATTATTCCACGACCTTAATTGTTTTTCTAATGTTTCTGTGGCAAACTTGTTTAGCATTTCTATAGAATCATGGAGTTTTTGAAACTCATCTTTAAACTGTTCAATAAGAAATGTGAGATTTTCGGATGTTCTGTTTGCTGAGTCTGAAGTATCATTTACTGATTCTACTATTGTCTCAACTATTTTTCTTATTTCTTCTGCGTTTTGCGAAGTTTTTGAAGCAAGCTGTCTTATTTCATCAGCAACAACAGCAAATCCTCTCCCTACTTCTCCGGCTCTTGCCGCTTCTATTGCAGCATTTAGTGAAAGGAGGTTTGTCTGTTCAGAAATATTCTGAATAATGTTCAAAACTTTTCTACTGTCTTCAACTTTTTCTTTAACTTCGTTTATAAATTGGTTCAAATTCTTAAGTCCCTGACTTTCGTTAAATAACTCTTCTAAAATTGTTTTAAATTTTATCTTGGTGTATGCATTCAGTATGTCACTTAGTAATTTTGTTTTTCCAATGTCATATATTGTTAATGCTGTGTCTTCTGCAAGAACACAAACCACATTATCAATCAATTTTTTATTAGTGGTGATGTCTTCAAAAGTGTAAACTATTTTCCCCTTTTCTTCCATTTTAATTATCTGATAGTATTTATCTCTAAACTTTAAAATCTCATTATCTTTTAATTGTTCAATTTGTATGTCAAGAGTGTTGATTATCTCCTTTGCTTTTTTGTTTGCAATTTTTCTACCGTCTGGATAGAGTATAATTATTCCTGTATCCATGACATCCAGTAAATTGTCTGAAGAGATTTCTGATTTTTTCTCTGTTTTTTCTTTTTGCTTGGGAATAGTCTCTACTGTGCTGGTTGTTTGGTAGTTTTCATTCTCAATTTTACTTTTATCTTTTTTTCTACCAAAAAATAACACCATATTGCCTGCCTCTGCTTTTTTTTATTTTTTCGTATTAATTTAAAATTTTCTAAAATAGAAGCAAGAAAATTCCTCCAAAAATTAAAGTGATAACAAGAAAAACAGCCATATTTTTAATAATCTCTTTGTTCCCAAAAATAGTAATGTATATGTATTTGAATATGCTGTTAGATATGACCGCTAAAATAATACTTTTAACAGCAATGTATTTTTCTAAGGTTCCCTGTTTAGCTAAGTTTGATAGAGACAGTGTTATAGCATCAACATCTATGACACCAGATATGAAACTTGCTATAAAAACTCCTTTTTCTCCATAAAAGTGTTGAAGTGCTTTGGTTATAAAAATTACAACTGCATAAATAATTCCAAACTGCAGTGCAGATGTTATCTGAAAAGGATTTGTAAAGGGTATTTCCTGTTGAGATTCTTTTGTGATTTCTTCTTTTTTCTTTAGATATATACCTGATAAAACAGCAATGTAAATGAAAGATAGGGCTGTTAGTGGCATAACTAACTGAAGGGCAATATTTAAGTTAACAACTCCACTAAGAACAATAACTCTAAAATTCATTACAAGCCACGCCAGAACGATTCCAAATAGAGCTGAGTAGGTTACATTTCTAAACTTTTTAGAAAGTTTTGAAAGTTCGTAAGAAACAGCTGTGGACGAAATTAGTCCTCCAATAACTCCTGTTATCCACAGGGTTTTTGTTCCCTTCCATCTGAGGATTACGTATGCTATGAAATCTATAACAGACACTATAACTACCATTTTCCATATGCTTCTAAGGTTAATTGCGTCAAAGGGACCAAAATGTTTATCAGGCAAAAGAGGATATATAACAATAGTTACAAGAGCAAACTTTATTATGGCAAAAATGTCTTCTTCTGATATGTTCTTTGCAAACAGTTCAAGAGTTCTTTTTAATGCAAGGAGAGAAGTGGTAATAATGGCAAGAAATGCTGCTGTATAGTAATACTCGTAATAAGTGAGAATACCTATAATGAAAGCTATAAATGTGGCTACTTCTGTAGTTGAACCTATATCTTTTTTGTATTCAAGGTAGTAATTTATAAGGGCAAGTAGAACAATTCCTCCAAATGTAAAGTATAGAATTCCTTCCCAGTATTTATCAGCTATAAAAGCTGATAGCATACCTAATATTGATATAAGGGGAAATGTCCTGATACCTGCAAATATTTCTGTTTTGGTTCTATGTTCCCTTTCTAAACCTATAAGTAAACCTGCTGCAATAGAAAAAACCAGCTTAAAAATCAGTATGTAGGTTTCTTCATTAATTTTAAATTCCATCTATACCTGCTTTGTAATTTTTTATCTCTGTTATAATTTTATCGTTTAATTCTTTCTCATCATACATACTTACTTCTATTACCACTCCTTCCAAATCTTTAACTATTTTTTTCTCTAAAGTCTGTTTAAAAATCAAATTATCGTCCTTTAGAATTCCTGCATATACAAGACAGTCCCCTAACGTTTTCATTATGTTATCAAGGTCCCTTCTTCTTTTGTTTGGGAGAATGAAAAGTGCTTTTATATGGACAGGAACAGATATAGGTTTTCCTTTATGCTGATTTTGAAGTTCCCATATAGCCTTGTTAATCTTTAAAGAAACATCCTTGGGGACAATATACCTTTTTCCACTTTTTGTGTAAGCTCTCAGATTTATCTTTACCCTATTTGCCTTTGAAGGAGGAACAAATGACAAGTAGTATTTCCTAACATTTTTTAACATATAAATACCCATATTAAAAATACTAATAATCATCATACATCAGTTTTGGCAAAGTGGGAAAGTTGTTATTTTTAAAGCCTTTAAGAAAGATTAATAATTTTTATAAAAAATTGATGAAGATAAGAAATTTCAATAGTTAGCTGTTGTTAACTCATAATTTTCTATTTATATTATTGACCAAAGTCAATAAATCGTATATGAATATGTGAATAGGAAATATCATTAAGGAGGTATTTAGATGAAAGCATTAAAAAAGGCAGTCGTAGCCCTTGCTGGTCTTGCAGCAATTTCTCTCCCTTCATTTGCTGAAGTTCCCTCAGGTGAAGAATTTGCCAAGAAGTTTATCATCTATGTTGATGATGCCTACAAGCTTCTTGGAGAGCCAAAGGTTAGATTTGTGGATGGTGACTCTCCAAAGAAATTTAAAGAAAAGCACATCCCCGGTTCTGTAAACGCATTTGCTCACGACCTTCACTATCTATCTGATATCAGAAAATGTGGTCTTCCTATGTGTCCCGAAAGGGCAGCTAAATTTATCGGAGAAGAACTTGGAATTAGCAATGACACACATGCTATAGCTTATGATGACGGAAGAGGTCCAAACGCATCTGGTGTATGGTTCTTCCTGTATCTTTATGGGGTTGACAATGTTCAGATGATGGACGGTGGACTTGCCACATGGGAAGCAAAAGGTTATCCTGTTGAGTCAGGAGAAGGAAAAAAACCTGCTCCAGCTAAGTTTACTCCGAAAATCAGAAAAGAGATAATTGCAACAAAAGAAGAGGTTCTCAAAGCTATAAAAGATAAAGAGCACTACTTTATCTTAGATGCAAGAAGATTTCAGGAATACACAGGAAAGACACTTCTTGATGCCCTTGAAAAACCAGGAAAACACATAACTGTTAAGAGAGGTGGACACATTCCGGGAGCTGTTTTTGCTGAATGGAAGAAGTTTGCAGGAAACCCATCTGGAAAGCCAAACAAACATCTGTTTAAATCGGTGAAAAGACTGAAGAAAGTTTACAAAAAACTGAAAAAGAAAGGTCTGACACCAGATAAAACTGTTATTACATACTGTCACGTTGGACTTGGAAGAGGTTCATTCGTGTTTGCAGCTCTGAAACTTCTTGGACACAAAAAAGTTAAAGTTTACGTAGGTTCCTGGGACGAATGGGGTAACGACCCTAATACTCCAATTGAAAAATAAAAAATAATTTAGCAGGGGCTTTCGCCCCCTTTTTCAAAATTCAGGAGGTCTAAGTTATGGAACATCTCAATCATCTTCTGATGGGACTTTTGACAGGAACACTATTTGGAATCGTTCTTCATAAAGTTGGTGCAATCAGATATTCAAGAGTAGAAGGAATGCTTCTACTGAGAGACCTGAAGATAATGAAGTTTGCATTTATGGGGATAGCTACCGCATCTATCATTTATGGACTTGCTGACATATTTGGTGTAGCCGAGCAGACAAATCTTCTCCCCCGTATAATGCCTTATATGGGAATAGCACATCTGGTAGGTGGATTTCTCTTTGGTATAGCTATGGCCTCTGCAGGATTTTGTCCTGGAACTTGCGTTGCAAGAGTAGGAGCAGGAAAATTTATAGCAGTAGCAGGTGTCATAGGGTTAATTTTAGGTATTGTAATTTACGATGTGATAAAACCATGGTTACTTGATGTAGGAATTTTGGGAACTAAAGAAAAAATAACCCTTTATGGTATCCTTGGTATTCCTTATGGTCCCCTTGCTGTTGCATGGGGTGTTCTGTTCGTAATATTTGCTCTAATTGCTGACTGGCTTGACCCAGCTAAAAAGATAGGTTATGAAGAAAACTCAGAGAAATCTCTCGCCGAAAAGATTGTAAAGGGGGAATGGCACTGGGCTATATCAGGTGTGCTGGCAGGTTCCATAATAGCATGGGCTACAGCACAGGGAGAGTATTTAGGATTTTCCGGTGGGGCTCTTGCCTTTGTTGGATGGATATCCCATCTAATAGGACATCCTTTATCTTCGGTTCCTAAAATTAATGAAGGAATATTGTGGCATGCAGGACTGATAATGGGAGTTATTCCCGGTGCATTTATCAGTGCTATCATATCCGGGACATTTAAGTTTGACCCTGTTCCTCCTGCGTTTGCAAAAAGTGTTACTCCATTTCCGTGGGTTAGACTTGTTCTGGTATTTTTTGCTGGTGTATTTCTTGCCCTTGGAGCTATGATTGGCGGTGGATGCACAACAGGGGCATTTCTGTCAGCATATCCAACCCTTTCTGTCGGTTCAATGGCACAATCTGGAACATATTTTGTTGTGGGAGTGTTAACTGCAAATCTAATTTACTTTGGTAGATGGAGTAAGTTTCTGCAGGCCAAAAAAGAGTCTGACCAGGTTTACGATTAATTTAGAGGTGGAGTGAGATGAGTATGATAGAAAGAATTTTATTCTGGATATCAATAGTTGTTCTCCTGATAGGAATTATAGGTATGAAAGCTGACATATCAAAATTAGAAAAAAAGCTCCAGCAAACAGTTCAAGCTTCTTCTGAAGGAGGAGAAGAGTAATGAATCCTAAAATAGAGAGGATAATTTACATTGCAATAATTGTAGTTTTATCAGGTGTTCTTCTCAGCTTTGGAAAGAAAGACATTGAGCTTAGAAAAGAAATTCCTATCACAGCTGAAGAGCTATACAAAAAGCTTGGAAATCCCAAAATTAACATACAGATAATTGACGTCAGAAAGTATGAAGTTCCAGAAGAGGAAGAGGATGAAGCAGAGGAGACAGATTACTATACAGGTGTTCACATTCCTGGTGCAATACCATTTCCAGACTGTGATGAATCAAAAACTCCAGAAGAAGCACTTCCTCAGATAAGCCCTTACATTCCAACAGTGATAGTCTCCAAAGACGGTGACCCTGAAATTTTCAAAAAATGTGCCCAGAAGTTTCCCTTTGCTCAAAATTTGAAAGGTGGAATGGTTGCATGGGATGAAGAAGGATATCCAGAAGATGAAGGAGAATACCAGCCACCAGCTGCAGGTGGTGGTGGTGGATGTCTATAAACAAAGATATTTAGTAAGGAGGTAAGATATATGGCACTGTCAAGAAGGGATTTCCTTAAAGCATTATCAGTATCAAGTATGGGTGCTGTTCTTGGTGGCAACGCTGCTTTTGCAAAAGACAAAGCAATGATTGTTGAAGACCCGAGAAGTAGCTATCCAAACACGACCTATACAGAGAATATGTATAGAAAAGAATTTGCATTTACCTATGGGAACAAAGAAGAACACGGAACGGCTTACCACTGTGTAAACTGCCAGGGTAACTGTGCCTGGGATGTGTGGGTAAATAATGGAATTATTACGAGAGAAAATCAGGTTGCAAATTACACACCTATCAATCCAAAGATTCCTGACTTTAACCCAAGGGGATGTAACAAAGGTGTTCAGCACTCACAGGTTACATATGAAAAGGACAGAATACTGTATCCTCTCAAGAGGGTAGGAAAGAGAGGAGAAGGAAAGTGGAAAAGAATTAGCTGGGATGAGGCTATTACAGAAATTGCTGAAAATATATACAAAACAATGCTTGAAAAAGGTCCAGAAGGTCTCTACATACACGTTGGTGCCGGTATGCTTACAGAAATCAGAGGGGCAGCTGGTAAGAGACTTGGAACCCTCCTTGGAGCAGTAAGACCTTACATTGCTTCCTACGTTGGAGATATGTTCCCGGGAGTATCAGTTGTTTACGGAGAAGGAAACATAGGATGTTCTTACGACTTTTTCTACACAACAGATGTAAACATATGGTGGGGACAGGACCCAAATAAAACGAGAATTCCCGATGCCCACTTTGTGTGGGAAGGAAAATATAACGGTTCTAAACAGATTGTAATCACACCAGATTTTAACTCTACCTGTGTTCATGCTGACCTGTGGGTTCCTGTTAAGGCTGGATACGATGGATTTTTAGCTATGGCCATAATCAATGAGATTTTAGAGAAAAAACTGTATAAGCCTAAATTTATAAAGCATTTTACAGACCTGCCTTTCTTAGTTAGATTAGACAACAAAAAACTCCTCAGGCTATCTGACATAAATATTGAAAATCCTCCTGCAGAGTTTGATGAAGAGACTTATAGAGTATTTGAAGAACACGGAGAAGGGAAAGAGTATCACCCCCATGAGGTGTTCTTCTCATGGAACACAAAAACAAATAAACTGACTGTTATGCCTGGATGTGAAGGTTCTCCTGTTAAAACACTCAGACTGAAAGATGTTGGATGGGACATAGACCCTGCCCTTGAAGGAAAGTGGGAAGTTACACTTAAAGATGGTTCTAAAGTCCCAGTAACAACAGTATTTGCACTGCTGAAAGAAGAAGCCAAAAAGTTCTCTGCAGAAAAAACATGGAAACTGACAGGTGTTCACCCAACAATCGTTGAACAGCTTGCAAAAGATATAGCCCTTCCAAAGGTTGTTATGATTTCTATGGGATTCACAATAGGTAAATACTTTAACGGTCTTCTTGCACAGAGGGCTATTGCTTCCATATCTGGACTTGTAGGAAGACTGGGACCATACGGTGGATTCAACACAGAAAGTGAATGGGCAATATCAGGAATGGGTAAACTTTCTGGATTTTCAGGAAAGTATAAGCAGAGATTTGCTTCTGGTTTTGTCAGTGAGTTTGTTTTAGGTGAGATGCTAAAGGATGTTGAGAAACTTTATTCAGACGAGGACATAAGAAGAGCAACAGGACTGTCTAAGGATGAGTATCTTAAAAAGGTCAAAGAAACCTTAAATAACTACGGAACAGATGAAAAATGGAAAGATTCCATAGGTAAGAAAGATGGTAAACCATACTGGAATACAGTAGAAACCTTCCTGATTTTTGCAGATTCAAGATTTAGAAGAAACAAAGGGGATACTTACAGAGAAGCATTCCTTAAAAAGGCTAAATTCTTTGCTTATGTTGATTTTAGAATGAACTCAACAGCCCAGTATGCAGACATAGTCCTTCCAGCAAAATCTATGTATGAAGTATGGGACATCAGAACAAACCCTGGATACCACAGATATGCGAACATGGCACAGCCTCCACAGAATCTGAAACCTGTAGGTGAGTCAAAGTCTGACTGGGAAATATGCACAATGATTGTTGAGAAAATTCAGGAAATTGCAATGAAAAAGTATAAAGAAACAGGAGACAAAAAATACATCAAGATACCAGACCCAACCCACTCAAAAACAGGATACAGGGAATTAGACAAACTTGTTGAAGAGTATACCCACAATGGACACATTAGAACAGACAAAGATGCAGTAGAATTTGCCCTTGAAAATGTTGACCAGTTCAAACCTAACACAATAGAAACTGTCAGAAAGAGAGGAGGATTTATACAGCTCAATGACAAAGCAGGAAAAACCTCTCCACTTTATCCAGACAAACCTTACAACTCATTTGAAAACAACCTTTACCTGTTTGAAAGATTTGAAACCCTTTCAGGAAGACTTACCTATTATGTTGACCACGACCTGTGGATAGAACAGGGAGCAGCCCTTCCAACAGCAAAAGAACCAATAAGACCAAGGAGATATCCATTTGTTCTCATGTCTCCACACGCAAGGTGGTCTATACACTCTACATACAAAACTTCAACGCTTCTGCAGAGACTCCAGAGAGGCGTTCCGTATGTGATGATTAATCCAGAGATTGCACAGAAAAAGGGAATAAAAGATGGAGACGAGATAAGGGTATTTAACAACCTTGGTGAGTTCTACGCAATGGCAAAAGTTTACCCATCCTGTCCAAAGGATGCGATTATAATAGAACACGGATGGGAGCCGTTCTTCTTCAAAGGAAACAAATCCCACAACACTGTTGTAGCATCTCCACTTAATCTGCTTGAGCTTTCTGACGGCTGGGGACACTTGAAGTTTGGTGGAAACTGGGATGGTAACCAGCATGCTTATACAACTTCAGTAGATATAGAGAAAGCATAAGGAGGTAACGAATAATGTCAAAAAGACAGCTTGCAATGGTAATGGACTTAAATAAATGTATCGGTTGTCAGACATGTACAGTAGCATGTAAAACCCAGTGGACAAACAGAAACGGAAGAGAATATATGTATTGGAACAACGTTGAAACTCAGCCAGGAGCAGGTTATCCAAGAAACTGGATGGAAGCAGGTGGTGGTTTTGATGCAGATGGTAATCTGAAAGATGGAATTATACCAGATATGGTATTAGACTACGGCGTTCCTTGGGATTACAACCACGATGAGCTGTTTGGAAATGCAGACCAGACAGTCCTCTCTCCAAATACTGACCCTGTATGGGGTCCAAACTGGGACGAAGACGTTGGAGAGGGAGACTGGCCTAACTCTTACTTCTTTTATCTTCCAAGGATATGTAACCACTGCTCAAACCCAGGATGTCTTGCTGCATGTCCGAGGGAAGCAATATTCAAAAGAGAGCAGGACGGAATTGTCCTTGTTGATTTAGAGAGATGTCAGGGCTACAGATACTGTATAGCAGGATGTCCGTATAAGAAAATTTACTTCAACCCAAAAATATCTAAATCTGAAAAATGTATATTCTGTTTCCCAAGAATTGAAAAAGGTCTTCCTCCAGCATGTGCTCACCAGTGTGTTGGAAGAATAAGGTTTGTAGGATTTTTAGATGACGAAGATTCACAGGTTTACAAGCTGGTTCACAAATACAAAGTAGCACTACCTCTCAGACCTGACTTTGGAACACAGCCTAACGTTTATTATGTCCCCCCTGTTCTTTCACCACCAAAATTTGATGAAGAAGGAAAACCAATGGAAGGTGGAAGAATTCCAATGGAATATCTTGAAAAACTGTTTGGTCCCGAGGTTCATAAGGCAGCTGAAACACTCCTTGCAGAAATGGAAAAGAGAAAGAGAGGGGAAGAGTCTGAGCTGATGGACATACTGATTGCATACAGCCATGCAGACATGTTCAGACTTGACGAAAATTACTATCAGGAAGTTGCTGCAAAACAGGGACTTAAAGGAACAGAGTTCTTCAAACTGATAGACGAGAGATACGTCCAGGGTAAAAACACTCCAAAAGTAGAGGGTGTTTACGGCGTTAAATACTTTGAAACACAACCTGCTGTTGAAAATGAACATAAAGAAGGTCATTAAGACCTTTGAAAAATGGAGTTAAGGAGGAAAGTAATGAAAAGAAGAATAAAGCTGGTTGCCATAGGGTTGAGCTCAATTTTGATAGCAGGAATTTCAAAGGCCGAAGATAAAAATCAAAAAGAATTTATGAAGTATGAAGTGATAAACGGTCAGTATGTAAAAGAAGAAATTTCAGCAGACCCAGATGCCTATCTGTGGAAAACAGTAAGAGGAAAAAAGGTATTCCTATACCCCCAGATTTCAGTAAGACTGAATGACAAAAATGCCAACAAGCTTATACCTAAGAAAAAGCTTCTCTCTGCCCTTGTTAAAGTAGCATACAATGACAGGGATATAGCTGTTTACATCAGATGGAAGGACGAAACACCTTCCGTACAGACAGTATATGACACAAACAGATTTGCTGACGGGGTGAGCATTGAGTTCCCAAACAGATTTGGGAAGGGAATAACACTGCCTTATGTGGGAATGGGAGATGAGAACCATCCTGTAACTGTGTATCTTCAAAAAACTGTTGAGGGAAGAGACTATCAGAAAGTATTTATCTCAGAAGGCTTTGGTTCACTTACAGAGATTAAAGAGCCAGCTGACATACAGATGAAGTATAACGAGAAAACAAAAGAATGGACAGCAGTTTTTAAAAGACCACTGAAAACAGAAAACTCAAATCTAAAAGCTGGTCTTGTTCCTGTAGCATTTGCTATATGGGACGGCAGTAAGTATGAAAGAGACGGTAATAAATCTCTCTCAAAATGGAAATTTATAAAGCTAAAGAAATTCCCATTAGACAAAGAATATTTAGATTATGTTTCGTGGGGATATCCTGCATCAAAACTTGGAAATCCTGAAAGAGGTAAGAAGGTTGCCCTCCAGAACGGATGTGCAGCGTGTCACAGATTTGACGACCAGAAAACAGCTCCTGTAGGTATGGCTCCTAACCTTTCAGATATTGGAGGAATTGCTGTTCCTGTTTATCTCAAGGAATCTATAGTAAATCCTAATGATGTTGTTATAAGGAACCTTAATCCCAATAGACATTACAATAAATACGCAAAGCCAGATAAATTCAAAGCATATCCAAACAACGACATGTATCAGTGGTATATGGTTGTAAACGGTAAAAAACAGTCAAAGATGCCTCCTTTCTCTCACTTAAGTGAACAGGATTTAAAAGACCTTATAGCATATCTGTCAACATTAAAAAGCTGGAAGAACTTTAAGTAAGGAGGATAAAAATGGTTAAATATATTTTTGCTTCAGTTCTGTCTTTAGCTTTTGTTTTATATTCTCCTACCATCTTAGTTAATAATGTTTATGCTCAAGAGGAAGTTGCAGACGAAGAAGATGAAGACAATGAAGTTGAATTCACCAGTGCTGTTATAACAGCTCTATCCTGTGCTAAAGAGGCAGAAGAAAGTGGAGAGTTTGATGTTTTAGCTTCCTGCCCTCCCCACAAAGCATTTGAGGGTATTAAAGACATATATGATAATCCTCCCCAGATTGTTGTGTTTGATGTTACAGAGGGAGAGTATTTTTACGTTCAGCCTTCAAAGGAAAGCGTTTATTACTCAGACCTTCTTGAAGGATTTGGCGGTTCTATAGACGGAAGTGGTGTTATTGTAGGAGAGAAAGACGGTATTCCTGTCGTTAAGCTGGAAGAGTTTGAGATTACACCAAAACCAAAACCAGGATTCTTTAAAGGATGTCTATAAAAAACAAAAGGGGCTTCTGCCCCTTCGGTAAATATTTTTAGGAGGGTATCCCATGAGGTTAGGATTTCTTGTTGATTTAAGCAGGTGTATGGGATGTATGGCCTGTGCTGTTGCCTGTAAAGCTGAGAACAACGTTCCCCTTCACAGCTGGAGGCTCAGGGTAAAGTATATAGACCAGGGAGAATTCCCTGATGTCAAAAGGCATTTTGTTCCCCTGAGATGTAATCATTGTGACAATGCACCCTGTGAGAGGATATGTCCAGTATCTGCTCTTCACTACCTGCCTAACGGTATAGTAAATGTTGACCATGAAAGATGTATTGGATGTGCTTCATGTATGATGGCATGTCCATATAACGCTATCTACATTGACCCAATTACAAACTCAGCTGATAAATGCACTTACTGTGCACACAGAATTGAAGTGGGTCTTATGCCTGCGTGTGTTGTTGCATGTCCAACCCACGCGAATATATTTGGAGACCTTGATGACCCTGAATCTGAAATATCCAAATATCTTAAAAACCACAGAGATGTTATGGTAAGAAAGCCAGAACTGAACACCCATCCAAAACATTTCTATGTCAGAGGTTCAACAGTGGCACTTGATCCACTTGCATCAGAAAGACCTGAAGGATACACAATATTCACAGAAGTTAAGTTCTTAGAACATATAGGAGGGCATTAATCATGATAGGGGCAGAAGTAACATTTGATGTGGCTCTCCCTAAGATTGTATGGGGATGGCTCGTTTCAACAAATATGTGGGCAAAAAGTATAGCAACAGGTACATTCTTATTAGGTATATACTTCATAAAGAAGTATCCAGAGCAGGATAACTTTTTCAGAAAGTGGCTTCCAATATTAGGATTAATATTTATCGGCATAACCCTTTTAGTTACTGTCCTTGACCTTCACCATATATTTAGATTCTGGAAGATATTCTTCCATCCACACTTTACTTCAGCTGTAACACTGGGAGCATGGGTTGTTTCTGGCTTTGTCATAGTGCTTCTTATATCTTTCTGGTCGTGGGCTACGGGAAATAAGAAACTCCTTGACAGAGTTATGATTCCCGGCTTTATTCTTGCATTTTTCTCCACTATCTACACAGCTGGTATTATGGGAGAAGCAACAGCAAGAGAAGTATGGGTATTCCCATCAGAAATGATATCAATGCTCCTCAGTGCAATGCTGGCAGGTTCAGCAGCTTACTTAATAATAGATGCCTTGTATGGAAATATTTTGCAGGAGAAAGTGAGAAGAGAGCTTGGATACATACTTTTTGGTTCTGCAGGTCTTTCTGCAGCAATGTTTATTGGTGAACTGTTCTTTGCAAAGATGCACAGTGAGTTTTCCTATGAGGTTGTAAAAGTTTTAGCTTTTGGAGAAGTAGCTCCGTTTTTCTGGCTGGGGATTGTGTTTGCTTTTATCATTCCAATGATGCTCGTAGGTATAGCTAATGAATACAGAAGATACAGATATGCATGGATAGCCTCAATATTTGCTCTTATTGGTCTGTGGCTTATAAAACATGCATGGCTTATTGCACCACAAACATTACCATTAAGTTAATCAGGAGGGTAGTATAGATGAGAACGACAAGGAGAAACTTTTTAAAAGGGGTTGCCGCAGCGATAGGTGGTGCTGCATTTGCCAAGGGTGTTATAGAAAAAACAACAAATTCAGCTGTTGCCTCAGAAAATACAGACCTTACCTTTACACCAGAACATATAGATTACTATCCCCCATTTGATAAGTGGAACGACTGGAAAGAGCCTTCTGGAGATTACTGGAAAAAGTATGGTGGAGCCTTAAGAAACGGCGTAAAACTGATTAACTACATGATTGTTCCAACAGTGTGTAATAACTGTGAAGCAGCGTGTGGACTGACAGCATGGGTTGATAAAGACGAACTTGTTGTAAGGAAATTTATGGGGAACCCTTTCCATTCAGGTTCAAGGGGAAGAAACTGTGCTAAAGGTTATGCAGCCCTTTCCCAGATGTACGACCCTGACAGAATTCCATTTCCCCTGAAGAGAGCTCCAGGTTCAAAGAGGGGAGAAGGTAAATGGGTAAGAACAACATGGGATGAGGCTTTAGAAACTATAGGTAAAAAGATAAGAGAAGCCCTTGAAAAAGGTTCAGAGTTAGAGAGAAAAATGGTTATGTATCACGTTGGAAGACCTAATGAGTCTGGAGGGTTTACAGCGAGAGTAGTGTGGACATGGGGAGGAGACCACCACAACTCTCACACAAATATATGTTCAGCAGGAGGCAGATTAGGGTCTATATCGTGGACAGGTGATGACAGAACATCTCCAGACTTTGCAAACTCAAGACTGATATTCCTTTCATCTTCCCATGCGGCTGATGCAGGACACTACTTCCAGCAGCATGCAGGTTACATAGCAGATGCAAGGGCAAAAGGTGCAAAACTTGTCGTTATGGACCCAAGACTGTCAAACTCAGCTGGAATGGCAGACCTGTGGATACCAGTGTGGCCGGGAACGGAAGGTGCTATATTTTTAGCTCTCTCTAACAGACTACTGCAAGAGGACAAATACGACAAAGAGTTTGTTAAAAGATGGTTTAACTGGAAGGTGTTTATAAAAGACAAAGAATACCTTAATTATCTTAAAAAGGAAGGAAGAATACAGGAAATTCCAGAAGGAGAGACTTTTGAGGACTTTATATCTGTCTTAAAACAGATTTATGCTCCTTACACCTTTGAATGGGCAGCAGAAGAGACAAAAGTTCCAGTTGATAGATTAGAAAAACTGTACCAGCTTGTCCTGTGGGCTGGAAATAGAATAACTTCTTATTTCTGGAGAGCTCAGGCTGCAGGAAACAGAGGAGGATGGATGAATGCAGCAAGAACAGGTCTCTTCTTCTTAGGTCTTACAGGTTCAATAGGTGGAATTGGAGGGGTAGGCTGGCACCACTGGCATGTTTTAGGTGTTGGAGGTAAAGGATATAATGCAACTATAGGCAAAAAGCCAAAACCTGTTGATGATTGGAATGAGCTGTTGTGGCCTCCAGAATGGCCTTTATCAACTTATGAACTTTCCTTCCTGCTTCCACATTTACTGTCAGATGACCAGTGGAGAAAGAAATGGGAGAAAAGGGGTCTGAAAATACCTGACAGACTAAAGGTATGGATTTCTAAGATTTATAATCCAGTATGGATTAATCCTGATGGATTTAGATGGATAGAGGTTTTAAGAGATGAAAACAAGATGGAGCTTACAGTAAATCTGTCACCTACATGGTCAGAAACAAACTGGTTTGTTGATTACATACTGCCTGTTGGACTTGCAGGTGAAAGACATGACAACCAATCTGCAGAAACAAAACCTGAAAGATGGACTGCTTTTAGACAGCCTGTGTTGAGAGTAGCTCTCCAGAAAATGGGATGGAAACCAAAAGTTCCGTGGAGAGCAACATTAGAAGCTCACATAAAGGCAGGTTTAGGAGAAGTATGGGAAGAGAATGAGTTCTGGATTAATCTGGCATGGGCTATTGACCCTGATGGAAAATTGGGTATAAGAAAGTTCTGGGAGTCTAAGAAAAATCCGGGAAAACCAGTAACTATAGAAGAGTGGTATGACGCAGCATATGGAACTCTCCCTAATCTCAGGAAAATATGCAATAAATTGGGAATAACTCCTTATGAATACATGAGAGATAGAGGAGCATGGACTGAAGAAACTAATGTTTATAACGTTCATGAGAGAGAAATTCCTTACGACCCTGAAAAAGATGCCTATAAGTATAAAGGCAAGTGGATACCAAGAAAAAATCTTGAGATAGACCCTGATTCAGGAGCAGTATATCTGAAACACCATGGCGCTGATAAATACCATTCTGAGAGACACACAATTGGTGTTATGAAAGATGGAAAACTGCTGAAAGGTTTCCATACACCAACAGGACTTTTAGAGTTTTACTCAAAAACCTTTGTGGAATGGAACTGGCCAGAGTATGCAATTCCAATATACCCAAAAGACGACATAGACCGCCAGAAGCTTATACACATCACTACCCATGTTCACCACAGCTACATGAAAGAAGACAATGCTTTTGCTCTGAATCCGATATACAGACTTCCTTACAACATCCATACAAGGTCTGTTAATGCGAAATGGCTTATGGAAATCTCCCAGAACCACAATCCCGTATGGATTTATGAAGGAGATGCGAAAAGGTTAGGAATCAAGAAAGGAGACCCAATAAAGGTGTGGGTTGTTGATTCCCTTACAGGAATAAAGACCGGTTATTTTGTTGGAATGGCTATGCCTACACAGGCTACCAGACCGGGAGTGCTTGCTTGCTCTCACCACTCTGGAAGATGGAGGGTAAGGAACACAGTAAAAATTGATGGATTTTCTCAAGAACTTACCATTATGAGCTATGGTTCAGCGCTGGCAGAAGTGAAGGAACATCAGAAAGGAGTATGGTCTGTTAGATGGAAAGATGGCGTTTACAGACACAAAGTAGAGCGGAAACATAATGACAAAAACATAAAATGGCCATACCCAGAAATGAACGCGGACATAAAAGAAGTATGGTGGAATGGAGCCACAGGTGTATGGCAGAATGCTGTATTCCCTGCAAATCCTGATCCCCTTTCTGGAATGCACTGCTGGCATAAGAAAGTTTTAGTTGAGAAAGCGGGACCTGAAGACAGAATTGGTGATGTTGTTGTTGATACAGATGCAACCTTCAAGGTTTATCAGGCATGGAGAGACCAGCTTACAAGACCTGCTCCGGGGCCCAATGGATTGAGAAGACCAAAATGGATGCCAAGACCATGGTATCCACACACAGATAAATCTTACAGAATGCCTGGAGAACACGAATAAAAACAGGGGGGATATCCTCCCCCTTTTTTGAGGTAAAAGATGGAAGAAAAAATGCAGGAAGTTCAGGCAAGAATCAACATGTACGGCCTTTTATCAAGGCTGTTCATTGAGGAGATTGATGTAGATACGCTGAAAAAAATAAAGGAAAATCCACAACTGTTAGACCTTTTTCCAAAAACTAAGCAGTGGAGACAGTTTTTTGAGAAAGGGCCTCAGAAACTAATAGAAGAAGAGCTTAATGTTGATTTTACGACAGTATTTCTTTTAAACGTTTATCCCTATGAATCGGTTTTTATGAATGATGAAGGTTATATAGACCCTTCCGTTACAAATCCTGCTCTTATATTCTACAGAGAACACGGATACTCTATTGACCTGAACAAGACAAGGGCACTGTCTCCAGACCACATAGCTGTTGAGATGGAATTTATGATGACTTTAGCAAAGGAAGAGTTAGATGCTCTCAAGCAAGGTGATACAGAAAAAGTTAAAAAACTAAAAGAGATACAGAAAAAATTTCTTGAGGAGCATCTTGCAAACTGGGGAGTTGTGTATCTTCTGTCTGCAAAAGATATGGCAGAAACTCCATTTTATCAGGATGTTTGTGAGCTAGCCCTTGAGTTTATACTATCTGACTATGAACTCCTCTCCGAGGATTTAGAAGGGGTTTATGCCTGATAGGAAAGGGAAGAGTGGTTATGGATAGATTAAAGTTTAACTTCAGTGACTGCGTTCATGTGTATTACAGGGATTCTTCCTGTAGTTTCTGTATTGACGTATGTCCTGTAGAAGGCGTTATAACGCAAGATGACTACAGGATATCAGTAAACACTGAAAATTGCGTCTCATGCGGTGCGTGTGTAGGAGCATGTCCCTCTGAAGCATTTTCTCTGTCAGGTTTTGATGTTGAAGTCCTGTTTAAAACCTTGAAAAAAGAATCATTACTCAGTTGCAAGAAGAACCTTCCCTGTCTGTCTGTCTTGTCAGTTGAAGACATTGTTTCAGCTGTTTTAAATACTGGCTCTGATATTATTTTTGATACAGGGCACTGCAGAGACTGTTTTATAGGAACCCTTTTAGATGAAATAAATAAAAAAGTAAATGAAGCAAACTACATACTTGAAAAATTAGGGGTAGAAAACAGAGTCATCATACAGGATGTCTGTTTTGAAACAGACAAAGAAGAGAAGAAAAATAGAAGGTCTTTTTTGAAAAACTTTGGGAAGGCAGCAGCAGGACTAACATTCTGGGCTTTGATGCCTGGAATTTCTTCTTTTGAAGAAGAGAAAGATGAAAAAGTAAAAAACATAGTAGAGGAAAAGATAAACATTAAAAGAAGAAAAAGGTTCGTTGATGCTCTAAACAGTCTGAATGCAGACTTCAGTCAAATAGAATTAAGTGTTGACAGGATATCCTTTACATCTGACAAATGGATTGATAACAGCAGATGCACAAACTGCTCCGTATGCTACAATGTCTGCCCTACAGGAGCACTGAAGGCAGGTGAAGAGAGACTGAAAATACTGTTTCAGCCAAAGCTCTGTATTAAATGCAGAGTATGTCATGAAGTATGCCCAGAAAACTGTCTCCATCTGAAAGAGACACTGAACATGGAGACATTTTTAAATGAAACAGAAGTTCTTGCACAGCACGTGATGATACCATGTGAAGAATGTCTTGTTCCGTTTTCTTACAAGGGGGATACAACTCTCTGTCCAAGATGCAGACAGCTTGACGAAGAGATAAGAGACCTTCTTCAGATAGGAGAGTAGGTTAGTGTTTGACAACCTGATAATCTGTATGATTAATTATTAAAAACATAAAAAATATATTATTTTATCATAATCAGGAGGTTAGCATTATGAGAAAGGTGGCAGGTTCGGTGGCGCTTGTTACGGCAGTTCTGTCTGCCAGTGCATTTGCAACAAATGGAGACAACATGATTGGAGTATCTCCAGCGTCAAGAGCTATGGGAGGACTGGGAACAGGAATATGTCTTGAGCCTACAGACTCCATATTTAGAAATCCTGGATGGCTGGGAAGACAGAAAGGTTTTAATGTAAGTTTTGGTGGAATCCTGTTTATGCCCCATGTGAAAGCAAAGTCAGAAATAGGAGGAAGGCCAGCATCTTATCAAACTTCTAAAGCAGATACTTTTACTATTCCAGAGATTGCTATAACAAATCAGATTAATGACAGACTTGTTATAGGTATTGGTGCTTATGGTGTTTCTGGTATGGGCGTTGATTACAGAGGTAAAAATGGGTTAGCTGAAATGCATACAACACTTCAGTTCATGAGAGTTGTTCCTGCAGTTGGTTATAAGGTTAATGACAAGTTAGCTATCGGTGGTGCCCTCCATCTTGCATGGGGTTCTTTAGATATGGGAGCTATATTATGTAGAGATGCAACTAATCCAGCAACTTGTTGGAATGCTTCCGGTGGACAGTCTCAATCTTATGGGATAGGTGCATCTTTAGGTGTTAATTTCAAGCCTTTAGATAATGTGTGTCTTGGTGCATATTATCAGTCAAGTGTAAAGATGAAGTATAAAAATGTTTTTGATTCTGATGGGCGCAATGGTTTTGAAGACCTGAAACTTGAACAACCTCAGGAGGCTTCTGTTGGTGTCGGATTTAGACCAATTCCTGAGCTGAAAGTTGGTTTTGACGTGAGGTGGATTAACTGGTCTGATGCTGATGGCTACAAACAGTTTAAATGGAAAGACCAGTGGGTTTTTGCTGTTGGTGGAGAGTATAAGGTTACTCCAAGACTTGCCCTCAGAGCTGGTTATAACTATGGAAAGTCTCCTATAAGAGGTAAAAGTAATCTAAATGCTCCTAATAGAAATAATATTCCTGATTTGGCAGCACCATTTCCTGATTTTAATTTAGAGTGGTTCAATCTTGTAGGTTTCCCAGCTATAGCAGAACACCACATCACTCTTGGATTTGGATACCAGTTTACAGAGCATTTTACTCTGAATGCATCATATGTGAGAGCATTTGAAAAAGAGGTTACAACAACAGGAACATATTATGACCAAACAAGAGCATATCCAAATAGCAGAGTTTCGGCCAAAAACGCTCAGGACTCTATAGGTGTTTCCTTAGACTGGAGCTTTTAATCTAAAAGGGGCTTTTGCCCCTTCTATAACAAAATCTGGAGGAACAGATAATGAGAAGGGCAGGGATTATTTTTGCCTCATTTATGCTGTTAACAGCCTATGCATTTTCTCTTCCAAGGTTTATGGATGAAGAGTATGCAAGGCAGTTTTGTGAGCTTTGGAACAAAACACCTACACTGACAGAAGGTCTGTCAAAATGGTCAAAAAAAACTGGAGATAAAGGC
>JALSNI010000063.1 GCA_026987075.1 Persephonella sp.
ACAGGGTTCAGGGCTGCCCTTACAAGGGCTATGAACAAAACCCTCTCATCAATGAGACTACCTAAAGAACTGAAAAGCGGTATTAAAGGTGAAGATTTAAGGGAAGGTCTTACGGCAGTTATATCTGTAAAAGTGCCAGAACCCCAGTTTGAAGGACAGACAAAGGCAAAATTAGGCAATCAGGAAGTAAAAAAGGTTGTGGAAACACTGGTAGGTGATTATCTCCTTGATTATTTTGAGAAAAATAAAGATATTGCTGTAAAGATTGCTGAGAAAGCCATAGAAGCAGCTGTTGCAAGGGAAGCAGCAAGAAAGGCAAAAGAGATATCCCGTAGAAAATCATTCCTTGAGGACAGCTCACTTCCGGGGAAACTTGCAGACTGCTCAGAAACAGACCCTGAGAAGTGTGAACTGTTCATAGTGGAAGGTGAGTCAGCAGGAGGTTCAGCAAAACAGGGGAGAGACAGGAGAACGCAAGCTATACTTCCTCTGAAAGGTAAAATACTGAACGTTGAAAAAGCAAGAATAGACAAAATACTGTCTAATGAAGAAATCAGGTCTATCATAAATGCCATAGGAACAGGTATTGGTCTGGGTATTGACGAAGAAGATGAAGGGTTTGACATAAATAAACTCAGATATCACAAGATTATACTGATGGCAGATGCTGATGTTGACGGCTCCCACATTACAACCCTCCTGCTTACACTGTTTTACAGATACTTTCCCCAGATTATAGAAAACGGCTTTTTATACATAGCCCAGCCACCTCTTTACAAGCTAAAAAAGGGAAGGTCTGAAATATACGTCAAAGACGACGATGAGCTTTCACGGATTGTTATTGACTTTGCATCTGACGAGCTGAAGTTTGAAGGAGTAGACCTTACAAAGCTGCAGTTTAAGGAACTTGCAAAAAAGGCAAAGGAATATTCAGACCTGAAGAAATCTATCCTGAAGAGAAAAGATAAAAAGGTTGTTGATGCTGTTTTGAAACTTGAAATATCAGATGACGACCTTACTGATGAAAACAAAGTTAAGGATAAGGTAAATCAGCTCAAAGAAATCTTAAACGAAAACTACGAGGTATACTATGAGTATGACCATATAGAAGGTGAGTATGACATATTCTGTGAAAGGAAAGAAAGATTTGGAAAAGTGACAAATAAGATAGATGCAAACTTTCTCACTTCCTTTGCTTACAGGAGGCTTTTAGAACTTCACAGAGAGATAATCAGTATTATCGGAGAGCTTCCTGTTAAAGCAGTTTTTAAAGGCAAGGAGATTACTGTTGAAGATATAGACTCCCTATTTGATTCAATATGGAATGCTGGAGTGCAGGGAATAGAGATACAGAGATACAAAGGTCTTGGGGAGATGAACCCTGAGCAATTGTGGGAAACAACAATGAACCCAAAAACAAGGAGACTGATGCAGGTAACACTGGAAGATGCAGCCCTTGCAGATGAAATCTTCTCTATACTGATGGGAGATAAAGTTGAGCCAAGGAAAGAGTTTATTATGAAGTATGCAAAAGAAGTAAAAAATCTTGATGTTTAAGGGGAGGCAAAACTCCCCCTTTCCTTAACCTTCTTCTAATATTTTTTTACACTCAAGTGAAGCCATTCTTTCTATTACGGGTCTTTTAATACCTGACATCTTTTCTATAGCATTGATGTATAAGTCAAGATGCCCTTCAACAATTACAGCCAATACAGCGTCTGTGATGCTTTTAAATGCCTGATATATTTTTAGAGCTTCTTCAGGGGGATAATTTTCAAAGGCTTTTTCAGCAAACTTGCTCTGTAAAAAACTCATCATTCCAATAAGCATGTCTAACTTTACACCATCAGCTAAATACTTTAATCCTACGTTCCACTGTCTTTTCCAAAACTCATCTCCCGTATCGCCAGAGATAATATCCTCATACCAGTCCACTAAAGTTGTCTCTAAGTTTTTCGCTTCTTCTTTATCTGCACCACTCATATTTTCCTTATTCAAAGCCACCTCGTTTTTGAATGATTGTAAAAGGCTGTCTTTCCAAGTTATAAGTGTGTCTTTATTCTGGGCTATAGTTTTATAAGTCTCTTCAGTAAGATTAGAAATCATTTTGAAAACCTCCAGTATGTTTTCTATGCTGCTTCTTTCCATTACAGAACCTCCTTAAAGCTGTCTATTGCTCTTTTCACCTCCATAAGAATTAATCCTAACTTAACATCACCTGATGTTGTAACTCCTAAAACAGCAGAGTTGCCTATGCCGGTAAAAAGGATGTAGCCTTCAGAACCCTTTACATAAAGCTGTTCCAGTCCTCCTTTTTGCAGCTCTGAATTGACCCTTTCACCTAAAGATAAGATTGCAGCCCCCATTGCCGCAACCCTGTCTTCGTCATAACTTCCTCTAAAGACAGAAGAGATTGCAAGACCGTCTGGGCTGATAAGTATTGCCCCATCAGCACCGGAGTTGTTGATAAGAGTTTGAAGGATACTGTTAAACCTATCCATCTCATGACCCCCTTTTAGGTTATAGATTTATGACAAATATTAATCTGATTTTTTTAATAACCACGATGATTTTTATCATAAGATTATCTATATATATTAATTTCTAAATTATATTATAAGTTTTATTGTTCTTACAAAGCGGTATCAACTTTTTTCTAAAATTGCTGATTTTGTGATATAAAGTCTTGGGTATTAGAGCTGAAAATTTCAAAAATTGAGGATAGGTTGTAAAAGTTGATTTTTTATCCCCTGTAATGTCAAGTTTATGTAGTTTTTATCAATATCAACACCTATAGCCTTTCTACCTTCCTGGAGTGCAGATATTAGCGTAGTACCAACAAAAAGGTCTAAAATCAAATCATCTTTGTAGGAAGATAGTCTGAAATTGCTATCATTTCAACAGGAGCTATAACATAGGGAGCAGATGCAGAAAGCCAGCTCCCCCAAGCCGTTCTCCTTGATATATTCTGTTCATTCCATACAACAGTGGAAAAGCAGTTCATAGGCTTTCAAAAGCCATCTTTTTGTAAAACTAAGATATTTCTATGTGTTGTGTAGTCTATAGAAAGGTTATATGGTGGAGAGGTTATCAGTAAATTTACCTTCTCCTTATACTTTGACAAGTCAACTTTCAGGAAGTCGTTGTGGTAAAGTTTAATATTATCTCTATCAAATACTAAATCAGGCTGCTCTGTAAATAAATCTTTTTTAAGGTAACTGAAGAAGGTGAAGCCAAAGAAATAGAAGTTAAGAATTTACTTTTAAAAGACAGTTTTATAAAAAACAGTTTTGCTATTTTATATATTCCCTACGGAAGTAATAAAGCTATGATTGGGTGGACAAACTGTATACTGGGCAAAAAAAAGTTAAAGAGTACAGCAAAAACTATAAATATATACCTTGTCACCCCAGATGTAGACAATGAACTATTTGATTTAAACCAGCCTGAAAAGAAAAGAAAGTGGAGAATAATACTGCCTTATGAATGTGATGCAGTTTTTGTTTATAGTTACGAGGGTAAAGTTTACGAGGAAGATAATTTCTATGTATTTGATAAATACCTAAAAGGGTATGTAAAGAGTCTTGTTCGTAAAGAAAAACAGTAGTTTCTGCTTTATAATGATAAATTATGGAAAGGTTTCTAAAAGTTGTAGAAAGTTACGGCAGATTAAAGGTTATTGATAAGCCTCTTGATGTAGAGCTTGAAATTCCCCACGTTGCATACATAGAGATAAAAAAAGAAAAGCCAGATGTTCTTCTTTTCACAAATCCTGTAGATAAAAAAACAGGATATAGATACAGTATTCCTGTCGTTATGAACTGCTTTGCAGGCTTTGATATTACAGAAAAAATATTTGGAAGGCATCCTGACAGGATAGCAGAAGAGATAGACAGTTTACTCCATCTAAAACCTCCCCAGTCCCTAAAAGACAAACTGAAAACATTATCTGTGCTGCTTAAACTAAAGAATATCCTTCCAAAAAGATTAAAAAAAGAAGGGACATCCCAGAAGATAAAAATTACTGGCAGTGATATAGACCTTTTTAAAATTCCTGTTTTGAAAACGTGGGAGAAAGACGGTGGAAGATTTATAACAGCTGGACAGGTTTACACAAAAAGTGTAGACGGAAAGTTTCAAAATCTTGGGCTCTACAGACTTCAGGTTGTTTCAAAAGATGAGATGCTGATGCACTGGCAGATTCACAAGGATGCCTCTCACTTTTTTGACCAGTATCACAGAGCAGGGAAAAAGATGCCTGTTGTTGTTGCTATCGGCGGAGACCCTCTGTATACGTGGTGCGGTCAGGCTCCTCTGCCTTACGGAATATTTGAACTGCTTCTTTATGGGTTTATAAAAGGAGAAAATCCCAGACTTGTAAAAGCTATAACTAACGATATATATATACCAGAAGATGTTGACATTGTTATAGAAGGGGAGGTAAATCCTGAAGAGTTTAGACCAGAGGGACCATTTGGAGACCATACAGGATATTACACTCCTGTAGAGAAATTTCCTGTGATGAAAGTAAAAGCTATCACTATGAAGGAAAAACCTTACTATTATGCAACAGTTGTTGGCAAACCTCCAGTAGAAGACAAATATATGGGCTGGGCAACAGAAAGGATATTTCTTCCTCTGCTTAAAACAACAGCTCCAGATTTAACAGACTACCACATGCCTGAAAGTGGATGTTTCCATAATCTCCTTATTGCAAAGATTAAACCCCGCTACCCGGGCCATTCAAAACAGATAATGCATGCCCTGTGGGGTGTTGGGCAGATGAGCTTTTTGAAACATGCTGTTTTTGTTGATGAGAATGCTCCTGGTCTTACAGACTATTATGCTGTTACAAAACATATATTAGAGAGATTAGACGAGAAATCATTTCTTATTACAGAAGGTATTGTTGACCAGCTTGACCATTCCAGTTATCAGCCTCTTGTTGGAGGAAAGTTAGGTATTGATGCAACAGGTGAAAAGGTTGATAAGAAGATAACTGCCATCAGCGATGAAGAACTGCTGAGGAAGGTAAAACAGATAGATAAAGATGTTGTAAGTCTAAAACAGTATATGACACAGACCCCTAACCCTATTACAGTGATTGCTGTTAACAAATCAAAACCTGTAAAGGTTATATTTGACAAGCTGAAAAAACTGAAAGACCATATAAAAATTGCCGTGTTTGTTGACTATCAGCATAACGACCTGAACAATCCTTACATGCTTGTCTGGAGAGTTACAAACAACATAGATGCTCTGAAAGATGTCTGGATAGATGATATCTGGGGTATTGACGCTACTAAAAAATGGGAGATAGATGGTTACCACAGAAACTGGCCAGAGGATGTGTTCTGCTCCAAGGAAGTAATAGATATTCTGGCCAGAGAGGGTATTATTGATTACGACATAGACTTTTTTAAAAGATTTCAGATTGTCCCTTAATGTTTTTCTCCGTTATCGTGTCCTTTGTGCATAAAGTAAATAGACAGTGCTATCAGAAAAACACCAATGCTGAGGAATAATAGTTCTTTTATGCTCTGGTATTTAAACTCTATGGCGTATTTAAAAAATGTAACAATGAGAACCATCAAAACAACCTTTGCCAGCTTGTCCTTTAGCTGGTCTAAAGTATGAACAACTAATATTCTGGAGGATTTTGTATCTTTTTCCATAGGGTCTATCTTTGAGATAAACAGTTCATACAGTCCAAGCCCAAATATAAGCAGAACAGTGGCAATCAGATAAACATCAACAGCTGAAACAATGTATTTTAAAGCCTCTCTGTGAAATTCTTTGAAAAACTCTTTTGAAGAAAACATGTTCATTGCATCTTTTACTATCAGATATATGTCGTATGTGCCTATAAGGACAAGAACAAAAGCTCCCACAACACTGGAGATAACAGCTAAAAATATCATAAGCCTGCTTTCCCACAGCAACCTCTCTACAACTTTTTCAATAATCTTAAGCAAATTTACACCTCCCCAAAGATGTATTTCTAAGAATTTTAAAAGGGAAAGGGGAAAATCCCCTATGATTTTGGTTACATTGTTAAATCTAATATTTTGCCAGCCCTTTCTATGTCTTCTGAGGACGGTTTTCTACTTTCTGGTGTTATTTCTTTAATAAGATGGGCAAGTATGTATATTAGTGTTCCAACAATTTCTGGAAGTCTTTTTTCAAGCTCTGCCTCTAATGGGTATTTTAGTGGAGGCATTGTTGCAAGGAAGTTTAGCACATCTTCTACTGCCACCTCTTCTTCTAACTTTTTGAATTTTTGCATGGATTCTAAGAATCCTTTAGTGAGGGGAACGTCAGCTTCCCATATAACCTCTCTGTTGTTGTAACTTGCGTTTCTTTCCCCTATAAGAAGAAGGTCGTAAAGTTTTTTCTCTACAATGTCTGTGATTTCCTTTGCCTTGTTCTTGTCAATGTCTAAACCTGCAGACTTTCTCATCAGAATTTCTAATTTTGCTGCTCCAACTACTGGCATCGTTTAATCCTCCTAAGTTTTAGTATTAAACAATTATACTTTACTTTGTTTTTGTTGTTTCTTTTTTCATCTCTCTGATAGATTTGAACAGCTCTTTAAATTTAGACTGAGAAGAACCTGACTTTTCTCTTACTGCTTTTTCTAAGCTTTCTATCTGTTTTATCAGAGGTTCTACGCTTTTATCATTAGATATGTATCCTAAAACTTTTGCCAACTTAATCTGTCTTTTCGCTTCTGCAAGTAGTTTTAATGCTTTTTCTGGCTCTTTTTTATACACTTTGGATGCTTCTTCTACCATAAGAGATGCTACTGCTATTGATTTAGGGATTATTGTGGTTTCTATTTCTATCAGTCCTAAAGCTACTTTCAACTGATTTACTGCACTTTTTATTTTGCCTTCTTTTATAAGCTTTTCTGTAAGATAAATAGCGTCTTTATATAACTTTACAGGAAGGTAAGCAGTTTCTATAACAATTTCATCTCTCAGTAATTCTAACAGGGAACGGGCTGTAACAAAATCATTGTTTGCCACTGCTTTTTTGACTTTTTCAGCTAATTTTTTTGCCTGATTAATGTCTGTAACTCCTGTTATTTCAGTGACTATACTATCAACAGGTAATTTTGAGATACCGTATTTTTTTTCAAGGATGTCTATCTTTTCTTTTAGTTTTTTTATCTCTTCTTTTGCTTCCTTTATTTTTCCATGATTAAGCAGGAATAGAAGGTGGTTACTTTTAGTTACCACATCAACAGCATCTTTCACAATTTTTTCTAACTCTTTTTCCCTTACTTTTTCTGTAGATTTCTCACCTGCGTGTTGAATTATCTCTTTGGCTGTTTGATTGGCCTGCTGTTTTATTTGCACGCTACTCTGTTGGTTTTGAGAAGAAAATACAGGAACACACATTATAGATGTTGCTATAATTGCTGAAATCAATCTTTTCATAACTTTAACCTCCTTTTCTATTGTTATGCTGGGTTTCCTCCATGGCCCTCAGTTTTTCTTCAAGTATCTGGACTGCTTCTTTTTTTGATACTTCTACCATCAGCAGTCCTGTGTTGTAGAAAAACCTCCTACTTTCTGGCAGCTTTTTAATAAGAGTCAGTGTTTTCTGGATTTCTTTTTTATCCATTTTAGTTTCCTACTTGTTGGATTTTCCTTCAGCCTGTCCTAACTCTCTTGTTTTTTGCAGGAGCTCTTCTGTTTTTGCATAGGCTTCTGCTATCGCTTGCTCCAGGGTTCTTCTTAAAGATTGTAATGATGCAATTTCTTTTGCTATCTGTGTTAAGGCTTCTTCTGCATTCAGTTCAGCTGAAATGCCTGAACCTATAGAAACTACGACCCTGTCCGGGTTTTCTATCTTTGCTTCAATCTGAGCACCCCCTCCTATTGGAATAAGTATGTTTTTACCTTTTCCTAAATCTCTAAGATTGTTGATTGTCTTAATAACTGTTCTGTAATTTGCTATGCTCTCATCAATCACAGATATCTCTGCCCTGAGAGCTTCAATCTGGGCTATGTAACCTCTTAGTTCTTTGTTCAGTTCTTCCATTGAGATAGTTTTGACCTCCTTTCTTTCTTCTTTTTTTGCCATTTTTTATCACCTCCTTTAATGTTATTTTTCTAAATAACTCCATCCTGTAGTTTGTTTAAGTCTGGGCAGATAAAGGATGTATCTTGGCCTGATGTCTATCCCTAAATCCTTTATAATTCTTTCTCTGACTTCCTTTATTCTCCAGAAAAATAGCAGGTCACCTTTAAAAGTAACTTCTGTCCACATTCCTATCCTTAATGGAACTTCCCACTTCTTTAGGTTGTTAATAAGTGGTTGATAAAAAATTTCAGAGAGAGGATGTTCCTTTAAAAAGGAGAGCTCCATCTTTGCAAGGGCTTCTGCATAAGAGTGAGCTGCTGATTTTAGTTTTTCTATGTGGGGACTTGAGATATTTATCTCTAAAACTCCTGTAAATACTTCTGTTTTAAACCCTTTGAGGTCTATCCATTCTTTAAGGTCAAAGATTTCTATGTATTCTTCCCTGATGTTTTTCTCAGGAAGATATATGATTTCTGGTAGATTAAGGTTTTCTAACACAGGATGTTTCTTGAATACAAACTCTTTAACCTTTTTGGAAATCTCCTTTAGCCTTAGCTTTTCTGTTGTTAAATAGTTCTTAACTTTGTTTTCTATCTCTCTGTCTTTCTTTATGTAGTAAAAAATAGTGGCTGACTCTAAAGCTTCTTTTATCACATTTCCTGGCAAGTATGGATTTCCTGCTTTATCCCTTGGAAATCCGTTTCTACTGAACATAATAGGTGTATATGTTGTCAGATACATTACAGAGCTCCTTATTTGAAGGCTGCAAGGAGTTTGTCGGCTTTTTCAGCTATGTTTATGTCAAAAAGGGCTATTGTCGGGAGCAACCAGGAAACTCTAAATCTTGCGTCTCCGTCTTTGTTTTCTCCCCAGTAGGAGAGGGCTACTCTCCCAAATCCTGCCTCTTTTTCTAAATCTTTTGCTCCCCTAAGAAACCTTCTGGCTACATTAGGAAGGTGATTAAAATCAACAGGTTTTCCTTCCTGACCTCTTTGTTTTACAAGTTCAAGTGCTGTTCCAACATTTCTAAGAGCTTCAATGAGATTGTAGAGTTTATGTTTTTTAAAATATGTAAGCAAAATAGAACCTGCTGGGACACGGAGGATTTCTATGTTTTCTTCTCCTTCCCTCAGTTCACCTATCAGATAAGCTCTACCGTTTATCATTTCTATGTGGGCAAATATTTTTTTATTTTTAGGTAGTTCAGTTAGTATTTCTTCTACCTCGTAAGATATCTCGTCCTCCGTGTATTTTTCTCCTATTTCTCTTTTCCCTGTTTCTGCAGTGAAATAGGTAGATTCTCCTCCCTTTTTTCCAAACAGCAGGTCAAATCCCCATCTTTTTAGAGACTTTAGCTTAAACTCCCTTTCTTTTTCCGGTTGACCAAGGGTTTCAAAAACAAGGGTATTAATAGCCTGTATTTCTCTTAGCTGAGTAATGTCCATCCTAACGCTCCTTTAATTTATTTAATATTTAATAATTAATCTACTACTATACAATATATATCTAATATTAATTTTGTCAAGTTTTTTTAGTAAATTAAACTCAGATATTATCTGATTTATCTCATGTTATTGATATCTAAGAATTTTTTGCAGTTTCAAATAAGACAAAAATCATAAAAGACTGTTTTTCGCTTCTGTAAAATAGTTTCCAAATTTAATAAAGTAAAAGGAGGTTAAGTATGGCAGTAACAGTAAATCTTAAAGGAAACCCTGTTGCTTTAGCAGGTCCAGAAATTAATGTGGGAGACAGAGCTCCAGAAGCTGTGGTAGTTGCTTCTGACCTTTCAGAAAAAACTATCGGTGGAGCAAAGGGAAAACCACAACTGATTATCACTGTTCCATCTCTTGACACACCTGTATGTGAAACAGAAACTAAAAAGTTCAATGAGATTGTTGCAGGATTAGACATTGACGTGACAGTTGTTTCTATGGACTTACCTTTTGCAGAAAAAAGGTTCTGTGAGTCTTTCAACATTGAAAATGTTACAGTGGCTTCTGATTTTAGATACAGAGACATGGAAAAGTACGGCGTTCTGATTGCTGAAGGTGCTCTTAAGGGAATTCTTGCAAGGGCTGTATTTGTTGTTGACGGTGAAGGAAAGGTTGTTTACAAACAGCTCGTTCCTGAGATAACAGAAGAGCCTAACTATGACGATGTTCTTGCTTGTGTAAAGTCTCTCTAAAAGTATAAGGGGGAATTTCCCCCTTTTTTATTTTAACTCCTTCAACGCTCTTTCAAGGTCTCCGTGCTTTAGAATCTCTATCAGCTTATCCTCGTCAAAATCAGGTGATACTTTCTCTCCAGTTTTTAGATTAACAATAAAAAATATCTCCTCTCCATAACTTCCTATGATGTAATCTGTTTTTCCTATTACTGCTCCTGCAATAACAGAAGATTTGAAGTTTTCTGTCAGTTTTTCTCCACTGTTTATGTCGTAAAGGGCATAATAGCCGTTTAACTTTCCCCAGTAGTATTGGCTTTCTCCGGTAAGGGCTCCCCTGTCTCTTATTTTGTCAAACCACTGGGTTATCTGCCTATCAAGTGTGAAAAGGGCTTCTTTTCCATCTTTTGTAGCCCTAAAGTATTCAGACTGCCCTTTCACAAGTCCTAAAGGAGAAATCCAGTCAAAATCTTCTGTCAGTTTTTCCCCTGTATCTCCTCTATATATAGCCCACCGGGCATTTTTAAGCTCTTTTAATGGGTTATCCTCTGGCAGAGGGGTCTGTGTAGCTATGATGTATCCTGATTCGCCTTTGATGTATCCCTCTTTGAAAAAGTATGTAAACTTATGTTTTGTCTGCATATTTCTCTCCTTGTTTTAATGGGAAGATATTATACGAAAAAGGCCTCACAGTTTTATGATTTGAACCATTGAGTTTCTTCCTACAGGTTTTCCTGAAGTAGAAATTCTGGGATAATAATAAAAAAACATGAAGGTAGATAAGATGCTGAAGAAGGATTACTTGAAAAACTGGGATAAAGAGTATTTCTGGCATCCATTTACTCAGATGAAGGTTTACAGGGAGGAGGAGAACATAATAATTGAAAGGGGAGAAGGGGTTTACATATACGACATAGATGGAAACAGATACATAGACGGTGTTGCATCCTTATGGTGTAATGTCCACGGACACAACCATCCGAAGCTAAACAGGGCTTTAGAACAGCAGCTGAAAAAGATAGCCCATTTTACCACTTTAGGAGCATCAAATGTTCCTGCTACAGTTTTTGCAAAAAATCTTGTGGACATAACTCCCCCAAAGCTGACGAAAGTTTTTTATTCTGAAGACGGCTCTGAAGCTATGGAGATAGCAATAAAGATTGCTTATCACTACTGGCACAATAGGGGAGAAAAGCAAAAAACAAAATTTGTGACACTGTCAGAGGCATATCACGGGGATACTATAGGAAGCGTTTCTGTTGGAGGCATTAACATATTTCACGAAAAGTACAGACCTCTCCTGTTTGATGTTTATAAGATGCCTTCTCCCTATCTGGAGGCTGTAAAAAAAGTGGGAAGGGAAAAGGCATTAGAGTATGACACAACAAAAATGCTGATTGAAGAGGTTGAAGATTTTATATTTAGAAACCATCAGGAGATAGCTGGTTTTGTTTTAGAGGCTGGAGTTCAGGGAGCAGCAGGGATACTCCCTTTCCCAAAAGGATATCTGAAGGAGATAAGAAGGATATGTGATGAGTACAACCTGCTTATGATTGTTGACGAGGTTGCAACAGGATTTGGGAGAACAGGTTATATGTTTGCCTGTGAAAAAGAAGGAGTAGAGCCAGACATAATGGCATTAGGCAAAGGAATAACAGGGGGATACCTTCCCCTTGCAGCAACCCTTGTGACAGATGAGATATTTGAGCAGTTTTTAGGTGAGTTTGGAGAGGCAAAGCATTTTTATCACGGACATACATACACAGGAAATCCCCTTGCCTGCAGTGTGGCAGTAGCAAATTTGGAGGTTTTTGAAGAAGAACAGACACTGAAAAAACTTCAGCCAAAGATAAAGCTGTTAGAAGAGAGATTAAAAGAGTTCTGGGATTTAAAGCATGTTGGTGATGTCAGGCAATACGGCTTTATGGCTGGAATTGAGCTTGTAAAAGATAAAAAAACAAAAGAGCCGTTTCCTTACGGAGAGAGGACAGGTTTTAAGGTTGCAAACTATATGATAAAAAAAGGTGTGTGGGTCAGACCCCTTGGGGATGTTATGGTTATAATGCCTCCCCTAATAATTTCTGAGGAAGATTTGAATTACATGCTTGACACGATGAAAGATGGAATAAGGAGTTTGGAAATTTAACTGATAAGTTTTTCAAACTGTTCCACAGGAAGAGGAGGAGAGAAAAAGTATCCCTGATAAAAATCACAGCCTAGCTTTTTAAGCTCTTTATACTGTTCTTTAGTTTCAACTCCTTCGGCTATAGTTTTAATTCCAAAGGTTTTTGCGATACTGACGATAGATTGCACTATTTTGTATGTTTTGGGGTCGTTTAACATGTTTTGTGTAAATAGCAGGTCTATTTTCAGATAATCAATGTTTAACTGGGATAAGTAACTTAAAGACGAATAACCTGTTCCAAAGTCATCAATAGAGAACATAAATCCCTTTTCTTTCAGCTTTTTTATTTGCTGGGTGAGCTGTGTTATCTCTAAAAACTCCCTTTCTGTAAGCTCAAAGATTGTGTTTTTCCTGAACTCTTTTATTTCTGACAATGAAAACTCATTTTTTATAAAGTTTGTGCTTTTATCCCCTGTAAATGTTTCGTATATTGTTTTCAGATTTGTTGGTGTTATGTTTATTGATATTTTTACAGGACGCCTGTTATTTTTCTTCCATTTTTGCAGGAGTTTATTGCACTTTCTTATTACAAGGGATTCTATCAGCATAATCTGTCCTGTTTTTTCTGCAACAGGTATAAATTCAGATGGAGGTATAACGTTGCCTTTTCTGTCTTTCATTCTGATTAATGCTTCTGCTAAAACTACTCTGTTCGTGTTAAAAGAAACTATAGGTTGAAGTTCTATAAAAAATCTGTTTTCCGTTAAAGCACTGTCAATTTTTTCTTCTATTTCAAAGAAATGTTTTATCTGTTTGTATAAATTTTCATCGTGAAATCTTATAATGTCTTTTCCCTCCTCTTTTGCCTGCTGAAGTGTTCTTTCTGCTTTAAGTATCAGCTCCATACGAAACTTCCCGTCAGAGGGATAATGGACAATACCTGCATTATAACTGAGACTGATTACTTTACTGTTAATAAACATTGGTATTTTAAAAACTGCTCTGATTTTATCTATTGCTGTATATATGTTTCCTTCCCACAGGACAGCAAATTCGTCAGAACCACTTCTGAATATGTATTTTGTTTTCAACATTTTCTTTAATAAAAGAGCTAAATCTTTCAGTATTTTATCAGTTCTACTCATTCCAAAGAGTTCGTTAATCCATCTAAAGTTATGGATGTCTACAAGTATGAGATAAAACTCTTTAGATGCAGATATAAGCTCGTCAATGGTTTCGTATAACAGCTTTCTGTTACCAATTCCCGTTAAGTTGTCATAATACTCTTTTTTGTAGAGGTCCTGTTCTCTATGTATGTAAGAAACGATAAGGCTTATGTCTTCGGCAATTTCCTCAAATATTTTCAGCTCTTTGTGGTTAAGTTCAAACACTTCCTTTGAAAACAGGGTTATTATGTATCTTAGCTTCTCCTTTACAAAGATAGGGATACTTACTGCATACTTGTATATGCTTGATATGTCTAACTTCTGTGCAGAAATCTTTCCTGTTTGACGTTCGTAGTTGGGGGTTATCTCTGAAAGATTTGTTTCTCCCTGTATCATCAGTATGACTTTCTTTTTATTTCTAACTTCTTCTATCATAACAGTATTAAAATAATCTGTATTAAGGAATATCTCGCTAACTCTTCTGAAAAATGTCTTGATGTCTTTTGTCCTTGAGCCTTCCTTGTTTATCTGGATTAATGTTTTATACGCGTTTTCAAGGGCTATCTGTCTCGTTATGTCTTCTACTGTTCCTATAGCTGAAGGCAGTCCTCTAAAGTATATAGTATCTGAGTTAATTCTTACCCACTTTATGATTTTATTTTTTGTTATTATTCTTATTACGTAATCTGCAGGTTTTTTTATACCTTTCATTCTGTAATTAAGATATTTCTCTATTAGTGGCCAGTCTTCAGGATGGATTATGTGTTTTAGCTGTTGCACTTCAGATTTTAAAAGCTCTTCCTGTGGATACTCTAATATTTCTGAGAGTTTTTTGTTTACGAATATAAACTTTCCTTTTATGTGAAAGAAAATACCTATGGGGGCTACTTCTGATATTACTTTAAAAAGCTCTTCGTCTTTATGTTTTTCTGTAACGTCAACTATATATCCATATATTTCATTATCCGTTTCTCTACATAACAGAAATCCTACTTCTAACATCTTGTTGTTCGGATAACTGGTAAGTACTTTTATTATGCAGTTATCTGGTTTATTTTGCTGATTTTCTAATTTTTCTGTGCATCTGTTAGTGTCTTCCTTTATTAAAACTCCACATATGTTTTTGTTTAAAATCTCTCCTTTATCAATCCCTACAATATCCTTAACGTTATCTGTGATATATTTGACGTTCAGTTTCTTATCTATCATAAAAAACACAATTTCTTCAATTCCATAACTTCCCAACGGTCAGCCCTCCTTTCTGTATACTATACTCTTACCTAACTTTACTGGTTTAAACAGTTTGAGCTGTGGAGGAATTCTTTCTGCATGACCTAAGAATAGATAACCACCTTCTTTTAGTATGCTGTGAAAGGTGGCTATTGTTTCATTTCTATTTATTTCGTCAAAGTATATCAGCATGTTTCTTGAGAATATTACGTCAAATTTACCTAATTTTTTCATTTTGTATCTGTCTAAAACGTTAACCACTTCAAATGAGACGGCATTTCTTAAGAATGGTATCACCCTGAACATGTTTCCTTCTTTTATGAAATACTTTTTTTTCAGCTCTTCTGGAACTTTATGAAGACTTCTTTCTGAGTATAGACCTTCTTTTGCTTTTTTTATCGCAGAGCTGTCAATGTCTATACCTAATAACACAAAATCTCTTTTTTTTATGTAGTGCCCTTCCTCAAGGAGGTATATAGCTATACTGTAGACCTCTTCTCCTGTTGAGCATGGAGCACTAAGTATGTTTATGCTTTCTGAAGGAGGCCTTATCTTGTCAAGCTCTGGAATAACATAATTTATAAGGTCTTCAAACTGATACTCTTCTCTAAAAAAGTATGTTTCGTTAACAGTAATAGCGTTGATAAGTTTTTCTATAAGTTTTTTATTTTTTTTCAGGATTATATCCTGATAAAAGGTTTCAAAGTCAGGGTAACCTTCGTTTTTTATGACTTCTGATATTTTTCTCTTGAAAACCCCTGTTAACTTTTCATCTTCAAAGTTTATACCAGTATTTACTCTTATAAAGTTTCTTATTTTTTTGAGCTGGTCTAAATTTATGTTATGTTTCATCTATCTTTTCCTTGTTTAGATAACATTTTTTTAATCTGTTTCATCTCTTCTGCATCACCGTAAATCTGTAGATAACTGAGTATCTCTTCTATTACCTGTTTTTCTTTCTCTTTTTGTAGATGTTTGATAAGCTCTTTTTTTATACTTTTCTGATAGCAGTGTTTAAGAATGTTAACGGCTACTTTTCTTATTTCTGGATTTTCCTCTTTCAAAAGCTGAAGGAGAAACTTTTTTAACTTACAGCTACATCCTGAAAGATACTCTAATAAGGGCTCTCTGTATTCTTTTTTTCCATGTTTTAGCACATGCAGGTATATTTCTAACTCTTCTTTTCTTGAGGGGCAGTAAGACATATTTAAAAGGGCATATTCCCAGAATCTGTGGTCAAGACTTTTATTTTTTATGTGATAGAAAAACTGTTTTAGCAAGTAGTAAAACTCTTTGTGTGTAATCATGTAATCTATGGCTTTGTATGTTAAATCTCTGTCTTTTTCAGGATTTTCAATATAAATCCGGGCTTCGTCAAACTCTTTAAACCTATGAATTTTTGTCTTCTTATACTTTCTGAACATGTTCTTCCATCCCTAATCTGATTATTTCTCTCAGTATTTCAGGAAAAGGTAAAACTTTAGTTGCTCCACCTCTCAGGTACGCTTCCCTTGGCATGCCGTAGACTACTGCAGTTTCCTCACTTTCAGCAATGGTGTAAGCACCTGCTTTTTTTAGTGCAACCATACCATCAGCTCCGTCGTCACCAATACCCGTCAAAAGAATAGCCACTATCTTTTTAGGTTCCATAACTTCTAATGCTGAGAAGAACATCTCGTCCACAGAGGGAACAAAAAATCTGTTTGCTGTATTGGGAGCTAATTTACATACAACTACTCCGTCTTCTCTTTTTCTAAAGTGTAAATGTTTTCCTCCTTTGCCTATAATGATTTTTCCTTTTATCACCTCTTCATTGTTTCTTGCTTCCACGACTGTTAGTTTACTTATAGAGTTAAGCCTCTCTGCAAACTTTCCTGTAAAGTTTTCTGGCATGTGCTGAACTACACACACAGGATGGGGATAGTTTTCTGGTAGGGTTTTGGCAATCTGTTCAATAAGTCTTGGTCCCCCAGTTGATGCTCCTATCAGGATATATCTCTGGGTATGGGTATCAGGTTCAAAGCTTTTTAGCTCTTTTTCGTAGTATTTTTCTGTTTCTATAGAAGTTTTCAGGGGAGACTTTAGACGGAATTTGGGAACTTCAAGGGCTTCTTTTATCTTATATTTGATTTCTTCTTCAACTTTTTTCAGGTCTACACCTAACTTTCCAGGTTTTGTTATGTATGTCAGAGCCCCTAAGTTTAGTGCCTGTATTGTGATTGAAGCGTTGTCTGTGGTGTAAGAGCTAATTATTATTACTCTTGTTGGCTTTTTTTCCATAATTTCTTTCAGAACTTCTAAACCATTTTTCCCGGGCATTTCTATGTCTAAAGTAATAAGGTCATAGCTGTTTTTTATGGCTTTTTCTACTGCTTCTATTCCATCTTTTGCAGTATCTACTTCAAATCCCATCTCTTGAATTATTTTTGTCAGCACTCTTCTAACAAGAGCAGAATCGTCCACCACTAATATCTTTTTTTTAGGAGACATTTTCAGCTAAAACCTCCTTTTTGTTACATAGGTTGAATATCCATCTGGGATTTATAATTTCTATGATTTTGTTATTTAGAATTATGCTACCTTTTATGAAACTTTCTGTAGAAAGTATGTGGTTTATCTGATTTTGCTCCACAGATACGACGTCATCTATCTGTGATACTAAAAAGGCAACACTTAGGTTTTCGTCTTTTAGAAAGATGATTTTTGTATCTTCATTTACTTCTACATTTTCATTGAGAAAGCCTCCGTAATCTACTAAATAGTATGATTTATTCTTGTAAACAAGAAGACCTTTTATACAGGGGTTCGTTGATGGATATGAAGATATGTGAACATCGTTTATTTCTGCAACTTCGTATATGTCTTCCATGTATATAGCCATCTTTTTGTTTCCTATAGAAAACATCATTATTTCTGTGATGTCTTTTCTCTTTTGTTGGGTGTCTTCTTCTCCAACAATATGAGTTCCGTATTTGTTAATCATTTCTTTTATTAAGGAGTCTGATACAATAGAAACGACCTGTTCGTTATAGATAAAGAAACCTTTTAACTTTTTTTCTCCCTCAATTTTTGTAATTTTATTTAAAGGAACAGGCACAAAATCTATAACTTCATTTACAGATAAACCTACTACCTTTTTGTTTTCTTCTAAGAGAATTAGTTCTTGAGGGTTTCCTTCTTCTCCTGCGATGAGTTTACAGTAATTTACCACTAAAACCGGCTGATTTTTGTAGATAAAGGTGCTTGTTACTATTCTGTTGTCAGATATTATTTCATTTAAGTTGCGTCCTGTTTCTACTTTTCTTATAAGCTGTGCGTCTATGGCATGGAGCTGGTTTTTTACTGCGATTATCAGATATTCTTTTTCCTCTTCAGATTCTGCTTTTTTAACTTCCTGATGGTATTTTTTTTCTTCAAAAGGAGGGATTTCAATTTTTGAATCTAAGAACTGGGGGGATATTTCTTCTACTATTACTTCTTTGTCTTTATGAAAAGAGACTAATTCTTCCCCTTCTTTTGTAACTTCGTGGATTTTTATGATTTCATCAGCTAATACAGCAAATATTTTATCTTTTATTTTTAGAACGACTCCTGTCTTACCGATGGGATTTTTACAGTTATTTTCTTCTAATCCTAATACTTTCTGTAAACATATAACTGGGTAAACATTCTGATAGTATTTGGTTATACCTATTACATACTCAGGCATAAAGTATGCTGGTTCCAATGTCTCAATGTCAAATATAAGCCTAATTACGTCTATCTTTATTCCAAAAATTATTTCTCCAATTCTAAGCTCAAGAATGTAATCTTTCTTCATTGTTAGACACCTTTTTGTAGTTTTTTAAGAATAGAGCTGCTTATCTGTATGTTGGTTGTGATTTCTCTTACAAGGTTCAGTAAACTACTTGCATTTTCTTTTGATTGGGAGACATTGCTGAGGGAAAGCTCTGCAGCTTCTGCTGTCTGGTCAGCAGCTATTTTTGTTTGTTCTAAAGCTGTTTTCATTTCTTCAATAGACCTGTGGAGATTTTCTACAGATAAAAGCATCTGTTCAAGGGATTTTCTATTCCTTTCAAATTCATACTCAAGTTTTTGAAGTTTTTCATTTTCCCTTTCCTGAGTAAGAAATATGTTGTTGATTTCTACCATTATGATGTCGTTTTCTTCATTTACCTGGTCTATTATCTCTATCACTTTGTCTAAATTTTCCTCTGAAGTTACTGCTAAATCCCTTATGTCTCTACTTACCTCACTAAAACCATCTCCTAACTCTCCAACCCGTAAAGCCTCAACTGCTCCATTGATGGAAAGGGCTGCTGTCTGGACAATTGCAAGCTCTATTTTTCTGATGGTGTTGTTTAAAGAATGTATCTTTGCTTTTACAAAGTTAAGCTCTGTTTTTAGGTTGTTTGATATCTGTGTATTTTTTTGGGAACTTTCTTTTATTTCTTGTAGTTTTTTTATGATGTTGTCATATTCTTCTTTTACTTTTTTAAAGTTATCTACCATTTCGGATATTATTTTTTCTCCTTCTGTTATGTATTCAACGCATTTAGCTGCCACTTCTGCATTTTTTTCTGCATCACCTTTTGATAGCTGTGCTGCTTCCTCTATCTGACTGATAGCTTCAACAATCTGTTCAGTGGATGTTTCTAACCGTTCTACCGATATTAAAAGTTCGTTTATCTCTTTTTCTATTCCTTTCAAATCCTCTCCATTTTCTATCATACGCCTTATTTTCTGGCTGTCTTTTTCTATTTTTTCTAAGGTTTTTACCTGTTGTGAAACAGTGGAGCTTATTTCACTGGTTGCACCTGCTGCTTCTTCTGCCGCAGCTGCTATACTTTCTGACCCTTGGTGTAGCTTTTCTATTTCTAACACTACTCTCTCAATAACTTTTAGGAGTTGTTCACTTTGTGATATTCCGTCATCCATAATCTTTACTAATTCAAGCATTGTTTTAGATAGCTGTGAGCTGTTCTGGGAATTTTTTTCCATTTCTTCTTTGTAAGACAGAACAGTTTCTTTAATGTTGTTTAGTTTCTCCTGTATAGTTTTGACTATATCTTTGATTTTATTGGAGTAGCTATTGGATTTAGAGGCCATATTTCTTATTTCTGCTGCCATTATGGTAAAACTTTTCCCTTTTTCTTTTGCTCTGGCAGCTTCTATAGCAGCATTTAGAGCAAGTAGAGATGTCTTTTTAGACAGTTTTGTTATCAGATTTACAGCATCTGTTATCTTTTCTCCAGACTGGTAAAGTTTTTGGGTTTTGCTGGCTATCTGAACAGCACTTTCTGTTGTTTTGTTCATTCCGAGACTGGTTTCGTAGATATTTTCTGAGGATATTTTGAACAGTTCCTGAAAGTCTCTCACTAACTCTACAATCTGGTCTGTTTCTTTCTCCAACATTTTTGAGCTTTGTTTAATTTCTGTAACTGCACTTAAACTCTCTTCACTTGCTCCAGCCGACTCTTCTGCTGCAGCTGCTATCTGGTCTGTGATGCTGTCTAATTCTCTGATAGAGTTAAGAGCTTCTTCTGTTTTTTCTGAAATTGTAGCAACAAGAGTTTTAATGTCTGTTTGAGCCATTCCTGTCCCTCCTTCTACCTGTTTTTCTTCAGATGTGGAGGGTTTAGGTGGCGGGTCTGGGCTGTCATCTGAGCTGTTAAGTTTTAAAAAAGCCATAATAATCCCCCTGATGGATAGGTTTATTATTAATAGATAATAACAAAAATTAATAAATACAACCTTGATATAGGTTAACCTTCACTAACCTTTATGATTTAGGTTATAGTGTTTATGCCTTATGTTGGCTATATTTGAGGATGTCTAAGATGGATAAAGAAAAGGTTCTTGATTTTGTTAGAAGGAGTAATAAACCTGTAAAGGTTGGAGACATTGAAAAGGCTACAGGTTTAGACAGAAATATTGTTCAGAAGATTGTTAACCAGTTGGCTGTGGAAGGTCTGATTGAGTTAGACAGATGCTACAACAAAATTTTAGGCTTTAGAGGAGACAAAAATGGATAAAATAGATGTTACACTACCAGAGAACTTAGCCCATCAGTGCGTAAAATGTTCAGCCTGCCGCTCTGTCTGTCCCACATACTCTGTAGTAAAGCAGGAACGCTCATCTCCAAGGGGAAGACTGGCCCTTGCAGAGGCTGTTGTTGATGGGATTCTTCCACTGACAGAGGATATAGCCCTCCAGTGGAATGAGTGTGCAATGTGTAGAAGGTGTGAATGGATATGCCCTAACGAGGTTGAGTACAAAGAGATAATGTTCAGGGCAAGACATCTTGCAAAGGAGGAGAAAAAGTCTGGGTTTGACCCGGTAAAAACAGCTGTTTATCAGGGCCTTGCAATGACAGGTAACATGCTGACCAAACTGTCTATGAAGTTTGCTCCTTCTCTGATGAATGCTTATGGGAAGCTGTTTAAGAAAGAAGTTCCTGAATACAACAGTGTATTTCTCAATACAGGTATACCTAAATACACAAAACTGCTACCTAAACCAACGGCAAAACCCTTTGGTCTGAGGGGAAAGTCTGTAAAACCTGAAAAATCAAAGGGAAAACTGCTGTTTTTTACAGGATGTATGATTGATACAGTTTACGGAAAAACTGGTGAAAGCGTGATGAAGCTGATGGAAAAGGCAGGTTATGAGGTGATTGTCCCGGAAAACATAAGATGTTGCGGAGCTCCCCAGCTTTACGGTGGAGAGGTTGAGCTGTTTGAAAAACTCTACAAACACAACAAGGAGGAGATTGATAAATACCAGTTTGACTACATAGTTGTGGCCTGCCCAACATGTGGAGGAGCATTAGAGGAAGAGTACGGATATCCAGTTAAAGATTTTGCGGAGATTTTGGAAGAGGAGGGATATCTGGTATTTAAAGGAAACGGTGAAAAGGTAACGTTCCACTTTCCCTGTCATTCGTATACAGCAATGTCAACAGACCCTAACGTTTACAGGAACATTCTGAAAAATGTTATTGATGCCCAGTATGTTGAAGGGGAAAATGCAATGATGTGCTGTGGTTTTGCCGGTTATTTCTCTGTGGCTAACTACGAAGTGGCAACGGAGGTTCAAAAAAACAAAGTGAGAGACATAGAAAAAACACAGGCTCAGTATGTTCTCAGTGACTGTCCCGGATGTGTGTTTAACATCGCTGACGGCATGTATAAACATGGAGATTACAAAAACATAAAGGTGGTTCATCTGGCAGACTACTTAGCTGAAAGACTTGTAGAAAACCCTGAAGGAATAGAAATAAAAAAAGAAGAGGAAGAAGAAAGCACAGAAGGAGTAAGCTCTGTTTACTGACATAGCTGTTTTGCTATAGACAGGTCTTCCTTTATGATTTTTAGATAGTTTGTGTACCGCTGGCAGTTTATCTCTCCTTTTTTGACAGCTTCTTTTACACTGCATCCCGGCTCTTTTGTGTGGGTACAGTCTGGGAATTTACACTGGTATCTGAGAAACTCTCTAAAGTAAAGCCTGACATCTTTTTTCTCCACAAAGTAAAGGGCATCAACACTGGAAAATCCGGGAGTGTCTCCAATAAATGAGTTTTCACCAAAGGGAAACAGTTTCACACCTGTGGTGGTGTGTCTTCCCCTTTCTGTTTTTTCGCTAACTTCTCTTGTTGCCAGCTTTATACCCAAAAGAGCAGAAAGTATGGAGGACTTACCAACACCTGATGGACCTGCCAGTACACATATGGAGTCTTTTAGATAATCTTTTAACTCTTCAATGCCTTTATTTTTAGCTGCGCTAACCTTTATAACTTCGTAACCAGCTTTGATGTAAAGGTCTGTCCAGTAACTTAAGGTTTTTGTTTCTTCTCCTGTCAGTAAATCTATCTTGTTAAATACAATAACAGGGTCTGCCTGAAAGTGTTCGTAAACCACAAGAAGATTGTCCAGCAAAAAGCTGTCAAATTCAGGCATCTTTATTGTCATAACAGTTATTACTTTGTCCACGTTTGCAACTGGTGGCCTGACTAAAAAATTTCTTCTCTCTTCCACCTTTTCAATGGCAAAACTGCTTCTATCAATAACTTCACCCCACACGTAATCACCGGCATATATCTTTGTTTTTTTTAAAACCTTTTTCCTTGGAATTCCTCTGTAAGTCTGTTTTTCGTCTGATAGGTAAACTCCAATCATCTGGGCTTCTCTATCAACAACCAGACCCTTCTTCACAGCTCCACCTCTTCAAAACTTTTAATCTGGGGATAGGGAAAGTCTTCTATAAACTGTGCATCTTCTGGTCTGACCAGTCTGTAAACCTTCATTCCAGCCTTTGCTGCTGCCTTTATCTCGTCAGGGTTATCTGAAAGAAAAACAATCTCCTCAGGTTTTGCTCCTATTTGCTGGGCAATTTTCAGGTATGACTGACTTTCTTTTTTGTTTCCTGTTTTTGTGTCAAAAAATCCAGAAAACAGATTCAGCAGATTTCCTTTTTCTGTGTAGGAAAAAAACAGCTTTTGTGCCTGAACAGAGCCTGATGAGTAAATGTAAAGTCTGTATCCTTTTTCCTTCCACTGGAGGAGTTTTTTGTAAGCATCTTCATATATGGGAGCCTTTAGCTTTCCTTTTTCAAAACCTTCTTTCCATATCATTCCCTGAATGTCTTTCAGAGGTGCTATTTTTCTGTCTTCATCAATCCAGTTTTTCAGTATCTGGGAGACTTCTTCAAGGGACAGCTCTTTTTTTTCTATCTTCTGTATCTGGCTGATTATCTTCTGAACTTTTTCACTGCTGGCATTTTCTTTCAGAAAACTGTCTATTCTTTCTTTTGAATATGGAAACAGAACTTCCTTTACAAACCTGATAGGTGAAACAGTTCCTTCAATGTCTATAAGAACAGCCTTTATCATTTTCTTACCTCTTTTTTTCATTATTTTACCTTAACTTTTTGTTGTGCTATATTGAAAATTATGGTTGAGATAAAGGAAAGGCCAAAAGTGAAACACAGATGTAGAGTGTGTGGGTATACCTACGACCCTGAGACTGGTGATGAGAAAAGGGGCATCTCTCCTGGTATATCTTTTTATGACCTTCCTGACAGCTGGAGATGTCCTGTATGTCAATATACAAAATCCCACTTTTATGAGGTAAAAGATGGACATAGGTAAAAGGTTTGATAAAGTTGCAAAGGAGTACGACACACAGGACAAGTTAGAGCGGTCAAAACAGTTTGTTAAAAATCTGTTAGAGAATATACCCATAAACAGAGAGTTTAAAGTTATGGACATTGGAGCAGGAACAGGAACTGTTGATATTCTGCTGTCTCCCTATGTTAAAGAGATTGTAGCCTTTGACCTGTCTGAAGGAATGCTTGATGTCTTCAGAGAGAAGGTAAAAAAAGAAGGGATTAAAAACATCAGAATACTCAAAAAAGACCTGTTTTCAGAAGGTTTTGAAGAGAAAGATTTTGACCTTGTTATCACTTCAATGACATTTCACCATCTTGACAATCCTGCCCAGGCTCTGAACCAGATAAAGGAATATCTAAAAGCAGGTGGTTATGTGGCTGTTATAGACCTGTATAAAGAAGACGGAACCTTCCATTCAGATAACACTGACGTTAAGCATTTTGGATTTGATGAGAGGGAAGTGGAAAGCTGGCTAAAAAAGACAGGTATGGAAAAAATTTTTTACGGAATTATACACAGCATAAAAAAAAGTGGCAGGGATTATCCTGTTTTTCTGATAATTGCCATAAAAAATCATCAAAGCAGTCATTAAACTCATAAATATATAAAATTCAGGAGGTTAGCCATGGTCAGCAGGGCAGTTTTATTACTATTTATTGTAGTTTTTACATTTTCTTACGGTAAAAATCTAAAACTGAAAGATGTTCCCCGTGAACTTTCTAACTACTATCCTCCAAAATCTGAGAACATGGAGTTTACACAGCTTATGCACCTGCTTTCAACATCAATGACAGGTGTAGTCGTTAATCTAAAGGAGGAAGACTGGAACAACGCACAGAAGTGGGCAGAAAGACTCCAGAAGAACTATCTAAAAATAGGAAAAATGGTAAAAAAGTGGGATAAACTGCTGAAAAAAGACGAGGTGCATAAACTCCAGCAGGCTATCAAGTCAAGAAACAAACAGGAAGCCTTCAGGAGTGTTCAGGTTGTAGGAAAATCCTGTGTTCAGTGCCACAAGAACTATAAGCTTTCAGTAAAGGTAAAGTTTCATTCCCCTGACTTTTCAGGATTTAGTTTGGAAGACCCTGTAACAGGTCTTGATTACAGCTTAAAGGACTATATGAAAGCAATGACGCAGGACATGAAGCTGGTAAAAATTTATTTTTTAGATGGTAAAAAAGATAAAGCAAGAAGAGCAGGATTTAATTTTATTAAAAGGTTTGAAGGCCTGACCCAGATGTGTTCAGACTGTCATACAAACAAAAAGTCTGAAGAGATTTATTTTGGTTTAGAAACAAAAAAACACACAACAGCATTAAAGGAAGCTGTCATCAACGGAAGCCTCGTTCAGCTGAACAAACACCTCAAATGGATTGGACAGAACAACTGTGCAAAGTGTCATAACGTTCACGAGACTACATATCATCTAAGGGAAAAGTTTGGTAAGTGATGTTAAGAATTTTGGTTTTATTGACTGCTTTTTTGGTTGCAGCTGGATGTGATAGATTAGAAAGCCTTTTTTTGGAGGAGGACTTGCTTGACCGTCCTCCCTCCAAAAGATGTGCAGACTGCCACGAAAAGATATACAATCAGTGGAAAACTTCCCGCCATTCACAGGCGTGGGTTTCTAAGCAGTTCATAAAAAAAACAAAAAACAGAACAAAAACAAAATGTCTCTCCTGCCACGCTCCTTTAGAAGTTAAAGCAGGAGAAAAACCTCAGCTGAGAGAAAAGCTGAGAGAGGAAGGTGTAAACTGTTTTTCCTGCCATTACAGAGAAGAGACAAACTCTATGCACGGACCTTACAAAGTGTTTTCTCCTCCCCATTACTCTACCTACGACCCAAATTATGTATCTTCCCGGATATGTTCAGGCTGTCATAAAAAAACTTACAACAGCTGGCTGAAAACTGGTAGTAAGAAAAGCTGTCAGAGCTGTCATATGCCTTCTCAAAAAGACAGACTGATACAGAAATTTCCCTTTATGTATTTC
>JALSNI010000064.1 GCA_026987075.1 Persephonella sp.
ACATAAGGGAGTTTGTTGCAGACTTTCTTGAAGAACCTGTTCCAACAACATCACCAACAAACGCAACAGGATGCCCTTTTTTCTTAAGCTCCTGAATTTTCTGTATCGCATCAGGCATTTTAGCCTGAAGCATAGAAAGTGCATGAAGCGGTATATCACTTCTTGTTGATGCTTCCCTTGCAGGAGAAAGGTCATCAGTGTTTGTCTCTCCGGGAACTTTAAACACTGTAACAGTTATCTTCTCTGGAAGAGGCTCTTTTGATAAGAACCACTCTGCATTTGCCCAGCTTTCTAAAACTTCCTGTGCGTATTTATTCCCAGATTTTGCCAGCTCTACCACATCGTTAAAGTAGTCGTAAACAAGAAGAATATTTTTCAGAGCTTTTGCTGCTGCTTTTGCTATCTCCTCGTCCTTGTGGGAAAGTGCTTTTATCAGAGGTTCTACATTGTAGCCTCCAAGCATTGTTCCTAAAATCTCAACAGCATGGACAGGGGTTATAGCTAAAGACTTTTTCTTTCCTTCTATAATGTCAGCTAAAAACTTTGCCTTTACAAATGCAGCATCATCAACACCTGGTGGAACTCTGTTCAGAAATAAATCCATCAAAAACTCTTCCTCAACGATAGGAACCTGCTGCAGCAGCTCAACGAGCTGCTCAACCTGTTTCGCGTTTAAAGGAAGCGGTGGAATACCTAATTTTTCCCTTTCTTCTGCATGCTTTCTGTATTCTTCTATAAAACCCATCTTTCACCTCTCCTAACATTTATTTTTAGACAGATAATTATAATTTATTTATTAAAAAAATCAAACACTGTTTGATAAATTTGTATGATTAAGATTATATTTATTTAATGTTGTTTGCTTTTTAATTAACACATACTAAATATAAGTGGGAGGTATCAAAATGAAAAACTTATTTATGGGAGGTTTTGCATTACTACTATCTATCACTTACTACAATACAGCTTTTTCCCACTGTGAAGTTCCCTGTGGTATTTATCACGACAAAAACAGAATAGAAATGATGCAGGAAGATATTGATACTATGGAAAAAGCCATAGTAAAGATTAAAGAACTATCTACAAAAAACGACCCCCAATCAAAAAATCAGCTTGTTAGATGGATTATAACTAAGGAAGACCACGCTAAAAAGTTCCAGTATACAGTATGGCAGTATTTTTTAACTCAGAGAGTTAAACCAGTAAGTCCAGAGAATCACGACGAATACCACAGATATCTAAAAAAGATTGAGCTTCTTCATAAGTTATCTTTTTACGCTATGAAAGTAAAACAAAACACTGATACAAAATACACTGCCAAGTTAAGAAAACTTTTGGAAGAGTTTGAAAGGTTATATTTTGGTAAAGAGCACAATCACAAACACGACCACAGCCATTAAAAAAAGGGGCGTTAACGCCCCCCTGTATTTAAGTTGTTGAACCTTCTTCGTCTAAATAGAGCTCTCTGAATACTTCATCTTTTATCTGTATGTTTTCACCTTTAAATCCAGGCATTGCCTCAATTCTGTACCATGCAGACCTATACCATATGTCTGAAGGTCCTTTATTTACTGGAGCAACTTTTTGAGCTCTTGTTTCTTCATGATACTCCCAGTTCATGTATGCGTTAAAGTCCTGAACAATGTCTGTTATTACCATTCCGTAGTCATTTATAAGTGCTTTCTGGAATTTTTGCCATCTGTTGAGAGATGAGTCTCTGAGAGTCAAACCAAAGTATCCTGCAGAGCCTTCTCCTTTGAGTGAGGCGATACCTCTTGCAATAAATGCTTTAAATGCCTTTACCGTTTCTGGTGGGTCTGTGATAAACACATCAAATGCTCCTATCCACTCTTCTGGGAATGGATTTCTCAGGTCAAATCTTATAGCTTCAGCGTTATCTATTCCAAGCTCTTTGAATATTCTGTTGTCAAAATCTATTGCCCTTTCGTCTATGTCTAATATCAAAACTCTCCTTGGAAGACCTGTAAGGGCTACAGCAAGACCTGTAAGGTCATCTTCTGCTCCCATAACTAAAATATCCCTATTTCTAAGGTCTTCCCTTGAATCAAGGAAAAGAACTCTTGAAATAGTAGTTTCAGGGGTTACAGAACCCTGGTCGTATTCCTGAATAGCTTTTGGTCTGTCTTTTGCCAGTTCAACAAATGTTCTGTACCAGTCTTTGTTTGCATAAAACGGTATTCCCCTTCCTTCACATGCCTGACAGGTGTAATCCACGTAAGGGGGAATACTTAGTTCTTTGACAAGGTTAACCCCTTTTTCAGTCAGGAAAATCTCATCGTTTTCTACTTTTACAAAACCTTCCGATATTAAGCCTTTTACTATTTCTGATGCAGCAGGAACAGGTAAGTCTGAAAAATCAACAATTTTCCAAAAATCTGAGGTTACCTGCAGAGCTGCCAGTATCCTCTCAACATTCCTTGGAATTAATCTTATATTTGTTTTTTCTGTCGCCTCTTTAGCAACTTTTTCTAAAACTTCTGCCAATTGTTTACCTCCTTTTAAGGTTTTTTTAGCATATCCTGAACAAACTTTGGAAGTGCAAAAAGACAATCAAGTATTTTATCACAGAAATATTTAGTATCCAAACTATTTATACGATCTTTGCTTATAGAAACTGAGTCTAAATCTACATAATCTGATGCTATTGTAAAACTCCACATACCTGAAGGATATGTAGGAACATAAGCAAGATAAACCTTAACGTGTTTAAAAACCTTTGTTATCTGCGAGTAGGCCTTTTTAAAATAATTTTCCTGAAGAACAGGTGATTCTGTCTGGGCTACCATTATTCCATCTTTTTTTAATGACTGTTTTACCTTTTTGTAGAAATCTTCACTGAACAAAACCTCAGAAGCTCCCACAGGGTCTGAAGAGTCCATAATTATCACGTCATAATATTCTTTTTTCTCTTCTAAAAATCTGTTGCCATCTTCTATAAATATTTTAACTTTAGGGTCTTTTAGCTTCCCTGCGATAGATGGAAAATATTTCTCAGAAACAAGGATAACTTCTTCATCAATCTCACATAAGTGAACTTCTTTGACTGTTTCGTGTTTTAAAACTTCTCTTACTGTTCCCCCATCTCCACCACCTATGACCAGAACTCTTTCAGGTTTTTTGTGGATAAGCATAGCAGGATGGGAAAGCATTTCATGATATATAAATTCATCTTTTTCTGTTGTTTGTATTAATCCATCAAGAACAAGCATTTTTCCAAATTCTGGAGTGTCTAAGACTAAGATTTCCTGATATTTTGACTTAATCCTTTTTACTTCTGTTGCCCTTACTGTAAGTCCAACATTTTCTGTCCAATATTCTGTGAACCAAATCATTCATTTCCTCCTAAGGTCTTACGATTATGCATCTATAACCTTTTGTCATATATTTTTTCCACGTATGGTATATGTCCTGTTTTGATACCCTGTTTATGTATTCTGGATATTGGCTATCCATCCGGTATCCTAAACCTATCGTCTCAAACCAGCCTAAATACCATGCCTGTTTAGCTCTCGTTTGATGTTCAAGAAGAAAATGTCCTATTATCTTTTCTTTTGCCGTTTTCAGTTCTTCGTCAGTTATTCCTTTTTCAATACTTCTCACAACCTTTACTATACCTTTTACAGACTCTTCTGTTTTTTCTGGAGCTGTTCCTATGTAGGCTATAAATCTTCCCATGTTTATCCGTGTGGGAAAAAATGAGCCTACTGCATAGGCAAGTCCCCTTTTTTCCCTGAGCTCTTGAAACAGTCTTGATGTAAATCCACTGCCTAAAATTCCATTAAGAACCTTCATACTGAAGTAATCTTTTGAACCTGCCTCTGGAGCATCATATGCAACAAGTATCGTTGACTGGGCACCTTCTCTTTTTACAGTTTTACACTTTTTACCTCTTATCTCCTGTTTATAAATGGGAAACCTGTAATCACCTCTTTTTATGTTTCCGAAAACACTCTTTACATCATCCTCAGCATCTTTATAAGGCATATCTCCAACTAACGCAACAACAAACCTTCCTCCTCTTAGTAGCTCCTCCCATCTTCTCTTTATATCTGCTACTTTTACTGACAACACGTCGTCCTCTGTTCCAAGAGGAGAGAACTGGTAGGGAGTGCCTTTATACATCTCTTTCCTCAATTGGTCAAAGGCATAAGAAAATCCTTCTTCTTTTTTCGCTCTTATCTGGGCAATCACATTTTTCTTTTCCATATCTAATTTATCTTTAGGGAACAGAGGATTAAACATTATATCTTTTATAACTTCCAATCCCTTTTTAAAGTCTTCTGTCCTGAGGGCAAACTCAATGGTTGAGTATTCTTCTCCTACAGAGGTAGATATATAACCTCCACTATCTTCAAATACTTTATTAATCTCATATGCAGAAAAATTTTTTGAACCTTTCAGTAAAAGTGAAAGGGTTAAATTAGTTAATCCCTTTTTACCCTCAGGGTCTTCAGAGGAGCCTCCTTTTATAAACACAGAACCGGCAATAATACCTTCACCTTCTGTTTCTTTAAATATAATTGTTACACCATTACCTAAAACATTTTTAATCACCGTGTCTCCCCCTAAGGAAAAATGAACAAAAATAAGAAAAGACAAACATATAGCTTGAAAAGTTAGCATTTTAAAATAATTTCTATTCACCATAAAACCTTCAACATTTGTGATAATATTTATTTTAAATCAAAAAAAATAAAAAGAGGTGCTGAAGTTGTTTGAACTATTAACAGAAAAATTCAGCAGTGTCGTTGAAAAATTAAAAAGGGCAAAAAAACTTGATGAGAAAACAGTAGAAGAAGCGCTAAAAGATATAAGAAGGGCTCTGTTAGAAGCAGATGTAAACATTGAAGTAGTAAAACAGTTTTTAAATGATATTAGACAGAAATTAGTTGGTCAGGAACTTATAAAAGGTCTCTCAGCAGGAGAGACAGTAATAAAACTGATATACGATGAGCTTCTGAATATATTAGGTGAAGAATCTCCTCTAAGTCGTTCTGAAAAACCTCCAACAGTAATTATGCTTGTTGGACTTCAGGGAACAGGTAAAACAACAACAGCAGGTAAACTTGCAAAATGGCTAAAATCAAAAGGTTATGCTGTAGGTGTAGTTTCAACAGACGTAAGAAGACCTGCCGCAGGGAAACAGCTGTGCACCCTTGCACAGACAATAGATGTTCCATGCTTCATTGATGAGGAAGAAAAAGATGCAGTTAAGCTGACAGAAAAGGTTATCCAGAAAGCAAGGGATGCAGGTCTCTCCCATATCATATTAGACACAGCTGGTAGGCTCCACATTGATGAAGAGCTTATGGAAGAGCTGGTAAAAATAAAAGAAAAAGTGAACCCTGCAGAAGTGTTATATGTTGCAGATGCAATGCAGGGACAGGATGCCATAAATACAGCAGAAGAGTTCCACAAAAGAGTTGGGCTGACAGGAGTTATTCTTACAAAGTTAGACGGTGATGCAAAAGGTGGTATAGCACTTTCTGTAAGAAAAGTAATAGGAGTTCCAATAAAGTTTATAGGTGTTGGTGAGAAGATAGAGGATTTTGAGCAGTTTCATCCAGACAGAATAGCCCAGAGAATCCTCGGCCTTGGAGATATCCAGACATTAATGGAAAAGATGCAGGCTGCTATTGATGAAGAAAAAGCCCAGGAAATGGCAAAAAGGGTTATGAATGCAGAGTTTACCCTTGACGACCTTAAAGAGCAGCTCCAGATGATAAGAAACCTGGGCCCCTTAGAGAATATTTTAAAGATGATACCGGGAGTGGGCTCAAAGATAAAAGATTTAAAAGTTGATGAAAAACAGTTTATAAAAATAGAAGCCATAATAAACTCTATGACACCTGAAGAGAGAGCTAACCCGCACATAATAAACGGAAGTAGAAAAAGAAGAATAGCCAGAGGTAGTGGGACAACAATAGTTGATGTTAACAGACTTTTAAAACAGTATAAAGAGATGAAAAAAATGATGAAAAAAATGAAAAAATCTGGTAAAATGAAACTTCCCTTTAATATGCCAAATTTACCATTTTGAAAATGAGGAGGTAATAGAAACTTGGTAAGAATTAGACTTTCAAGAGCAGGAAGGAAGAAGCATCCTGTTTACAGAATGGTTGTTATGGACAGCAGAGCTCCAAGGGAATCTAAATACATTGATTACATAGGAACATATGACCCTATTTTAAAAACAGGAAACATTAATGTAGAAAAAGCTAAAGAATGGCTTGCAAAAGGAGCACAACCTACAGAAAGGGCTCTCAAGATTTTAAAACAGTTTGGATTGGAAGAACAAACATCAAAAGCAGAATAAGCTGAAACTGAAAACCAAAAACGGAGGGAAAGTCAGATGAGTAAATTACAGGAACTGGTTGAGTTCGTGGCAAAATCACTTGTTGACCACCCTGAAAAAGTGGAAGTAAAAGAGATTGAAGGGGAAAAGACAACTGTTATTGAATTAAAAGTAGCTCCTGAAGACCTTGGAAAGGTGATTGGAAGACAGGGAAGAACAGCAAGAGCAATAAGAACTCTTTTAGCAGCTGTTGCAAGAAAACAGAACAAAAGAGCAGTATTAGAAATATTAGAATAAATAAAATGGGGGTTATATCCCCCTTTATTGTTTAAATACATTGCTTTACATAATCTGCCTTAATTAAATCAAGCTCAATTATTCGTTTATCTTCATCGTGGATGTCAAATTTTAAAATAATAGTCGGAACTTCTTCAAATTTATTCATTTCCTCATCAGGCCACTCAACGATAACGATTCCTTTACCTATTATGTCAGACATGTCAAACTCTTTTACTCTGTAGAGGTCTACATGATAGACAGTAAACTTTTCTGTTTCATATATGTTCATAACAGAAAATGTAGGAGAGCTAACCTCTTCTCCTGCTTTTAGGTCTATAGCAGAAATTAAAAACTTAGTAAATGTAGTCTTTCCAGAACCTAAATCACCTATCAGAAGGATAAGTTCATTTCCCTTTAGACATGGGGAGAGCTTTTCAGCAAAACTTTTCAGCTCATCAACAGAACTAACCTTTACTTTTTTCTTGAACATAGATGTTATTTTACAATAAAACCCCCCAGAGGGGGGCTTTATCTTAGTCGTGGATTTTTAATCTTGGTTTAGGTGTGTCCTGTGAAGATGCAGGTAAAACAGGCATTGTTCTTGCTGATTCTGGAACTTCTCCTGTTAAGGATTTGAGAAATGCAACAATCTTGTCTATTTCATCGTGTGACAGTTTTATACCAAGCTGTGTTTCTCCCATTATCCTTACTGCTTCCTTTAAATCCCATACTGAACCGTCATGGAAGTAAGGATATGTCATAGCAATGTTTCTGAGAGATGGAACCTTAAATACATACTTGTCCTCTTCTTTTTTGGTTACTTTGTATTTACCCATATCTGGTGTTGGATATGGTTTTACTATGCCAAACTTTGCAAACATCTGTCCACCAACAGCAACACCGTTATGACAGCTTGCACATCCTTTGTCTATAAACAGTCTCAACCCTTCTTTCTCTTTCTTTGTGAGGGCATTTGTATCGCCTTTGAGGAATTTGTCAAATCTGGAAGGTGTAACCAGCGTTCTTTCAAATGCAGCTATAGCTTTGGCAATGTTGTCATATGTAATAGGGTCATTTCCACCAAACACTTTCTTAAATTCTTTAACGTATCCAGGTATAGTTTTTAGCTTTAAAACTACAAATTCAGGATTAGGCATTGCCATTTCAACATGGGCAAGTATTGGACCTTTTGCCTGGTCTTCAAGGGTTTTGGCTCTTCCATCCCAGAACTGAGCTATATGAAATCCAGCATTCAGCACTGTAGGAGAATTTCTTCCACCTGTTTTAAACTCATGACCTAATGCTGTTTCAACACCGTCAACCCCAAAGGTAGCAAGATTGTGACATGTATTACAGCTGATAACTCCACTAAGAGAAAGCCTTGGGTCGTAATACAGTTTTTTACCTAACTCAACTTTTTCTGGTGTAGTAGGATTGTCTTTAGGAGCTGGTATTTCTTTGGGAAGGGGTTTAAAGTAGTTTTTTGCTTTATTTAGTAAATCTGCATCTGAAGCTAACGCTGACACTGACACTGCCATGAAGGATACTATTGCTGTCTTTAGAATTTTCATTGTCTCTCCTCCTTAATGATAATTATTACTAATAATTATAGGTGTAAAAAAAAGATATGTCAATATGATTATTATCATCACCTTATTAATCTTCTTGCTCGTACTCAAACTCTATTTCCTGTTTAGGTATAACAGTGGTTATAGCATGCTTATACACAAGAACCTGTCTTGGTCCTTCTTTCAAAAGAATAGTAAATGGGTCAAAGTATCTGATTTTTCCTTCTAATTTTACTCCGTTAACAAGGTAGATGTTTACCCTTACCTTTGCTTTTCTGATTGCATTTAGGAACTGTTCCTGCAGTCTTCCTTTTTTCTTTGCCATCTTCTCACCTCTTTTAATGAATTGCTACTTTATAAAGTCTGTCTGCTAACTTTATTATATCTTTATATTTTACTAATTTTGTTTTCCATCTTGCAGGGATACTTTCCTCACCGTTATAGGCTCCAGCAAAGGCTCCTGTTATAAGTCCTATTGCATCTGTGTCACCACCGTAATTTCCATAAGAATTAACAGCATAAATTATTGCTGTTTCCGTATCTTCTGGCGTTTTTAAAAAAATAAATAGAGCTTGAGACACTGCTTCTAATGCATAAGAACCGTTTCCTATCTCATCAATGGCATCTTCATAAGAGGCATCTTTTTCAATAAGCGTCTTTACTCTATCTAAGTAAAATTTTGTTTCATCTTTCTTGACAAATGTTTTGAGTAGCTCAATAAAATATTTATACTCTTCTTCCAAATAAAACCTTCCCTGTAATAGTTCTCCAATAGCAACAGCAAGTATAGAAGCAGCATCTAATGCAATCTCATTTCTATGGGTTAACATAACTACAGCTTTTGTTCCCTCAACTGCCAAAATAGGGTTTGTATAATGATACATTCCCACAGGTATTGCTGGTAAAACTCCTTCAACAGATGAACCACCTCTGCTTATATCTTTACCTTCTATTAATGCTTCTATCCCCACTAAAAACGATGGGTCAACATAACTGTGGGTTTCTTCTTTTTCATACCAGTATACGTACCTTTCTATGATATCTTTTATGTCTAATCTCTTTTTTTCTGCTATAGATTGAGCTATCATCTCTACAATCTCAAACTCGCTGGAATTTTCTCCTTTTTTTAGAAATGAAGCAGGGGAAGAAGGATGAGGTTCACACATTTCTGTTATTTTATCTCCATAGTGAAGGATAACTTCATCCATTGGAATTTCTTCCACGCACATACCCATTGCATCTCCAACAGCAGCTCCAACGAGAACCCCTCTAAACCTGTTTTTCATAAGACCTATTCTCCTTCTGGTCTTAGTGTTGGGAACAGTATAACCTCTCTTATAGATGAGCTGTCTGTAAGCATCATAACAAGTCTATCAATACCTATACCTTCTCCACCTGTTGGTGGAAGGCCATACTCAAGAGCCATAAGAAAGTTTTCATCTATGTCCATTGCTTCTTCATCTCCTGCTGCCTTCTCTTTTAGCTGTTGCAAAAATCTTTCTCTCTGGTCTTCCGGGTCGTTTAATTCTGTATATGCGTTAGCAATTTCTTGTTTGTTAACAATAAGCTCAAATCTCTCCACAAGGTCTGGGTCTTCCCTGTGGGTTTTTGCTAAAGGGGAAAGTATCTTTGGAAAATCAATAACAAATGTTGGCTGAACAAGGTCTTCTTCTATAAAGTGTTCAAACAGTTTGTCAAGGAGTTTTAGATGTGTCAGGGTTTCAGCTTTTGGTATTCCTACTTCTTTTGCAAATTCCCTTGCATTTTTTTCATTAAGGAAAAACTGTTTGTCCTTCCCTGTTTTTTCTTTCAGTGCATCAAAAAATGGTAGTCTTCTGAATGGTTTTGAAAAGTCAAGCTCTACTCCTTCCCATGTTATCTTTAAAGTTCCTACAGTATCAAGGAGTATTTTTCTCATAAGCTCTTCTGTAAGCTCCATAAGGTCATAGTAGTCCATATATGCAGCATAAAACTCAACCATTGTGAATTCTGGGTTATGCGTGGTATCTATCCCTTCATTTCTAAAATTTCTACCTATTTCGTAAACTCTGTTAAATCCTCCAACAACAAGCATCTTTAGATAAAGCTCAGGTGCTATTCTAAGATACATATCCATGTCTAAAGCATTATGATGGGTAATAAAAGGTTTTGCCATTGCTCCTGATGCAACAGGCTGGAGGATTGGAGTCTCTACCTCCATAAATCCTTTTGATTCTAAAAATTCCCTCAGACTTTTTATAGCTTTAGAGCGAATTTTGAATATTTCTCTGGCTTTAGGGTTTGCTATCAGGTCTATGTATCTGTGTCTGTATCTTTGTTCCACATCTTTTAGTCCGTGCCATTTCTCTGGTAAAGCCCTGAGGGATTTTGCAAGAAGTTGAAAATCTTTTACTTCTACAGTGAGTTCCCCAGTCATTGTCCTGAACAGTTCACCTTCTACACCAACTATATCTCCAATATCTAATACTTCCATTGCCTGATTGTATTTTTCGTCTCCTAATGTATCTTTTCTAAGATAAATCTGGATTTTTCCGTCTGCATCTTGCAAGTGTCCAAAAGCTGCTTTCCCCTGGTCCCTGAGAGAAACCAATCTTCCTGCTACAGAAACATTTTCTCTTTCCGGGTCTATATCAAATTTATTTTTTATTTCGTGAACAGATTTTCCATCTTCAGTTACCTTTTCTGCAATAAGAGTAAGTTTACCGTCTAATCTCTTTAAAATCCCTTCAAAACTTACTTCCATATTTGGGGAAAATTTTCCTACAGATTGAGGGATGAGAACCTGTATCTCAACAGGTTCAGATAGGTCGGAAAGTCTTATTACATATTTATCTTCTCTTTTTGAAACCCTTTTTATTTTTCCTTTTATTTTGAACTTTTCATTGGGAACAGGTTTCTCATACTTTTTCCTTATTGCAACAAGGTCTGTTGTTATTCTAAATTTGTGAGGATAGGGATTTTTTCCTTCTTTTTTTAGTTTTTCTATCAATTCTTTCCTACTTTCAATAATTTTTTCAGGCATTTATTACCTCCAATAATGATTAGAAAGTATAATTATAATACGATTAATCTCCTTTGTTGAAATGTTTATCGTATCTATACCTAAATTCCCTAAACGTTAATCCTAAAACATCTGCAGCTTTGGTCTTATTTCCCCCTGAAATTTCCAAAGCTGTATCTATCAAAGCTTTTTCTATGTTTGACAACACCCTTTTTAAGTTTATTCCTTCAGGTGGAAATATCTTTACTGTGAAACTCTCTTCAGGATTATCTATGTATATAGAATTCTTATTCTGCACGCTTAAAACAGGAATATTCAGTTCATCACTCTCAGAGAGTATAACTGCCTTTTCAAGAATGTTCCTTAGTTCTCTAATATTACCTTTAAAGTCATAATGCATAAGGTAATTTAAAAATTCTGGAGAAATAGTTTTTATATCCTTTTTATATTTATCTTTTAGCTGTTTTAAAATGTTTTCTACAAGGAGAGGTATGTCTTCTTTTCTCTCTTTTAAAGAAGGCATTTTTATTGTTATTGTAGATAATCTATAGTAAAGGTCTTCCCTAAAATTTCCTTTTTTTATTTCATCTTCTAAATTTCTATTGGTTGCAGAAATTATCCTTACATCTACATCTATCTCTTTAACACTTCCAAGGGGTCTTATTTTTTTTGTTTCTATAAATCGCAGTAGTTTTGCCTGAAGTGAAAGGGGCATTTCGCCAATCTCATCAAGAAAAAGGGTTCCTTTATTAGCTTCCTCTATAAGTCCCTTTTTGTCTGATGTTGCACCTGTAAAAGCTCCTTTTTTGTAACCAAAAAGCTCAGATTCAAGGAGCTCTTCTGGTAAAGAAGCACAGTTTATAGCTACAAAAGGTTTATCGGCTCTATTGCTTAATCTATGTATTGTTCTTGCTACAACTTCTTTACCTGTTCCACTCTCTCCAACAATCAGCACATTTATGTCATAGGGAGCTATTTTCTCAATAGTCTCTTTTACTATCTGTATTGCAGGAGATTTACCTGTTAGTTCTTCAAATTTTTCATCTTTTTGTTCTGAAAGTTTTTTCTCTAACTCTAATTTATTTTTTACATTTCTGATTAAAAGTCTCAGTTCATTTAGTTCAAAGGGTTTTGATATATAGTCATATGCTCCCAACTTTATTGCTTCAACAGCAGTTTCAGAAGAAGCAAAAGCTGTGATTATAACGACTTCTGTTTTTTTGTTTTTTTCCTTAAGTTTTTTTAAAACTTCTATGCCTGAACCGTCAGGAAGCCTCAAATCAACGAATGCAAGGTCATAATAGCTTTGTTCAATAAGATTAAAAGCTGAAGATAAATCTGATGCTTTTTCTACAGAGAAATCAAACTCTTCAAGGAGTATCTCTATTATGTCTTGAATATTTTTTTCATCATCTACCACTATTGCTTTCATTTTCCCTCCCTATAGAAAAAATAAGAACAAATTTCGCACCTCCAAGCTTGCTTTTTTCAACAAATATATTCCCACCATTTTCTATAACAACTTTTTTTGCTATCGCAAGCCCAAGTCCTGTCCCTCCCTCTGTTCTTGTAAAGAAAGGGTCAAAAATCTTTTCTTTATCCTCTTCTTTTATCCCTGGACCATCATCCTCTATCTCAATAAATAATTTCTCACTGGTGCTGTAGACGTTAACAACAACAGAGCTTCTTGCCCATTCAACAGCATTCTTCAAAACATTAGAAACAGCAGACTCAAAACCCTTTTCATCCATGAATATATACGGATTTCCTAATATGTTAAGTTCCACAATTCCTTTTTCATCATACAGACTAATTATCCTATTTAACATCTCTTTGACATTAATTTTTACTTTTTCACTTCCCCGTGGTTTAGATAACAAAAGAAAATCTGACAGAAGCTTGTTCAGTCTTATTGCTTCCTCTTTTATCATGTTAAGCAGTTTAGGATTGACTTTACCTTCTGATAAAAGCTCTGCAGCGGCTTTGATAGAAGATAGCGGATTCCTTATTTCGTGAGCAAGCTCTGCACTTATTCTGTATAACTTTTTGTAAAGCTGGGTTTCCCTTCTTTCTTCTTCTAATCTTTTTATGTATTTTTGCTGTTTTTCTATTTCTTCTTTTAATTTTATTCCTGCTGTCGTAATAATAATAAACGCAAAACTATTGAGAAAAAAGTTGAGATATCCAGTATTTTTATACTCTTCATAAAGAAGAAACACAAGCATATACTCAATTATAGTAATCAAAGATACAGTGTATGCAAAGGTTGGTTTAAAATTAAATCCACTGAAAAATAATGGAAACAGATAAAGTATTGAAAAATATTTTAACCGATTAAAGTCTGTAAATATAAATCCAGATATAAAAGTAATGTCAAGAAGTATATCAAAAATAGTTACTCTGCTTATAAATATCGTAAAAAAGCTAACTCCTGTGTATATAAACAAGATAAAAGCAGATACAATCTGAGAAGAGCTTTTTATTCCCTCCGTTCCTGCAAATAAACTAAAAGCTACAAGTAAAGCAAAAGAGAATAAAAATCTAAATATTTTATAGTTAGAAAATGTATGTTCTAACTGCACATAATATACCTGTTACTCTGATTTCCTCAGTATTATAGCTCTACCCTTTGCAATTTCGTCTATAGCTATAACTGTCTTCTTTAGAGGAATTCCCTCTTCCGTTACATAGCTCTCTGCACCAGTTTCATAAAGTTCCTTAGCTAATTTTGCAGCTGCATGAACAAGTTCGTATCTATTATTAACCCTTTTCATAGCCTGTTCTATAAGAGGTCTTCTGCTCACTTTTTTATCCTCCCTGTTGGTTTCAGTAATCTATTAATATATCATTCTTTGTTTTTTAGTTCCATATATGTCAGCTTAATAACAAAATACATAAACAAACCAGAAACTACCCCTAATAAATCAGCAGTAACATCTCCATATTCGGCAGACCTATAAGGAAGAAAATATTGAACAGCTTCTATAAACACGCCTAAAAAGGCAGAATAAAAAAAGTTTCCCCAGTAAGAGGTCTTGTAAGCCTCCTTAAGCAAAATAGAAAATATAAAAAACTCTACAAAATGATTAATTTTGTCAGAAGTTGGAGTTTCCACACTTATAGGAACAAAAGAAAGGAAAAGTATCAGTATCAGATAAATCCAAAAAACTGCCTTAAGAATATTTCTCATTTTCCATCAATTTCCTCAATTCATCGTCTTTTATTACCTTCGGTGAAAATCTACTTACTTTGCACCTATGGGAGTTAATAATGCATTTAACCTCGTCTTTTGCTTTTTCTAAAACATCATTAATCACCACATAATCATATTTTTTATACTGGGGAATTTCTTTTTTTGCTGTTTCCAGTCTTCTTTTTATTTCTTCAGGAGAATCCCCCCTTTTTTTCATCCTGTTTATCAGTTCATCCAGAGATGGAGGAAGAAGAAAAATAGAAACCACATCACTTTTTTTTGACTTTATTTGAAGCATACCTTGAACATCTATGACTAACAAAAGGTCAAAACCTTTTGACAGTTCCTTTTCTACCTCTTCTTTTGGTGTTCCGTAATAATTTCCATGAACAACAGCGTATTCTAAGAATTTTCCTTCTTTTATTCTTCTTTCAAACTCTTCCTCTGTTAAAAAGTAGTAATCAACCCCTTCTCTTTCACCATTCCTTGGTTTTCGTGTTGTGCAAGTAATCACTCTTTTAAGGTTTGGAACTTCCTTTATAAGTATGTTTGCAATAGTAGTTTTGCCCCCTCCAGCAGGAGAGGACAGGATAAAAAGCTCCCCTTTCATTTATCTTCCAATACCTGCAACTAAAAGAGAACTTAGAATTTGGGATATGTCCCAGAAAACAGTTGGATATATACCAAGTATCAGAACAAAAACAGCCATAAATGCAAGGGTAAAAGCTTCTCCCACAGATAGGTTAACTTTCGCTTTGCTTTGGGGCTCGTGCATATACATGTATATTACAACTCTTAAATAATAACCTGCGGACACTATACTCATAACTACGAGGACAACTGCAAGCCACCATATATCAGAATTAATAAGGGCAATAAACACACCAAGTTTACCAAAAAAACCAACTGTTGGTGGAATACCGAGCATAGAGAACATAAATATCAACATAAAAAGCGCAAGAATAGGACTTCTCTTTGCAAGTCCTCTAAAATCATTTATGTTATTGCTCCAGTTATACTGTCTTTCCATTGCTGACAGGAATATAAATCCTCCCAAGCCCATAAATATATAAACGAGAGAGTAGAAAATCAGAGCTGTAAACGCTGCACCAGATGGAGCTGCAAGAGCAGCTAATATGTAACCAGAATGGGCAATGGAAGAGTAAGCAAGCATCCTTTTAACATTATCCTGCCTCAGAGCAACAAAATTACCAAATATCATAGATGCAGCTGCAAGAAGTGCCCATCCTGTATTCCAGACTTCATACGCAAAAGGAAATGCTTCTACCATTATCCTCAATATTACTGCAAATACAGATATCTTAGCAGCAACAGCCATAAAAGCAGTTATAGGAGTCGGAGCTCCCTGATACGCATCAGGTGTCCAGAAATGAAATGGAACAGATGATGCTTTTAATGCCAGGCCTATTATTAAAATTGCAATTCCTGCCACAGCTCCAACATCAAGATTGTCAGAAGTTATTGTGTTTGCTATAGTTACAAAATCAAAAGAACCTGTTCTACCATAAATAAGAGCTATACCATAACTTATTACAGCTGTTCCTGTTCCTCCAAGTATCAGATACTTAAATGCCCCTTCCTTTGAGAGATAGTCCTTTTTAAACATTCCAGCAAGTATGTATATGGATATAGAGGCAAGCTCTATTCCCATATAGAATGTTATCAGATTAGGAGCAGAAACCATCATCATCATACCAAGAAGAGAGAAAAGAATAAGATAGTAATACTCTCCATAATATGTATTTTTTGCTTCTAAATAGGGACGGAGAACAATAACAACAAAAAATGTTGAAAGTATCAGGAAAAACTTAAATGTTAAAGAAAAAGAGTCAACAATATACAGACCATAAAACGTCAGGTCTCCATATTCCATATTCAATGTTGGAATTGCTGCCAAAAACAATCCTATAGCTGTTACTACAGTTATAAGAAGTCTTGCTTTAGTTAGCAACTCTATTACAAAAACAATAAAAGCAGTAATCAAAATAATAATTTCTGGAATAAGAACTTTAAAGTTAGGAACTCCTAAACCTGCTACAATCTCCTGTAATACAGACATCCCTTAGCCTCCTATAAACTTAGAAAGAATAGCTGCTGAAGTTGTTTCTATAAGTCTAACCCACCATGTAGGATACAGTCCTATTACAAACATAAGAATAACCAGTGGCAGGAATGAAAGCAGTTCAGCTGTATTCATATCCCTCAGTTTCTCCCATCTCTCAATTTTAGATTTAGGAAGCTCTCCTTCTTTAAACATAGCCTTGTGGTAAAGCCAGAGGGTATAACCTGCCCCTACTATTAAGCTAAGGCCTGCAAGCACTGCAGTTGTTTTACTCACTTCAAATGTTCCAAGAAGAGAAAGAAACTCACCAACAAATCCTGACAAACCTGGCAGTCCTGCAGAAGCCATTGCAGAAATCATAAACAGAGTTGCAAAAACCGGCATAAATTTAGCAAGACCCCCAAGGTCTTTTATTTCGTATGAATGAACCCTTTCATATATGTATCCTGCAGCAAGGAAAAGGGCTGCTGAAGTTAAGCCGTGGGAAATCATTGTTATAATAGCACCATTCATACCATTCATGTTTAGGGCAAAAGTTCCAATCGTTACAAACCCCATGTGGGATACAGAAGAGTATGCTATAAGTCTTTTGATGTGGGTCTGAGCAATAGCCATCATCGCTGTATATATTATTGCTATAACACCAAGGGTAAACATTACAGGAACAAAATATTTTGAAGCTTCTGGGAACCATGGAAGGGAAAATCTGACAAAACCATAAGTTCCCATCTTCAAGAGAACAGCAGCAAGTATCACAGAACCAGCTGTCGGAGCCTGAACGTGAGCAGCTGGAAGCCATGTATGGAAAGGCCACATAGGAACTTTAATGGCAAATCCTAAAGCTAAAAGCAAAAAGAATATAACCTCTAGCTTAAATGGAAGACCAAGATTTAAAAGGTCAAAGTAGCTTGTTGAAAGCACTCCTTTTTCCATAAACTGGTATATATACATACCAACAACACCAATGAGAAGAAAAAGAGAACCAAAGAATGTATAAATAAAGAATTTTGTCGCAGCATAGATTCTTTCAGCGTATCCCCATATACCAATAATCAAAAACATTGGAATCAGCATTGCTTCCCAGAATATGTAGAACCATACCAAATCCCAGGAAACAAAAACCCCAATACATGCAGCTTCAAGGACAAGAAAGGCGATAAAATATTCTTTTATTCTTTTTTGAATGTTAGTGCTCCATACAAAAGCCACTACAAAACAGAGTGCAGTAAGCCATACCATTGTAAGACTGAGAGCATCAACACCTACTTCATAACTCACTCCAAGATAGGGTATCCAGTTGTATTTTTCATAAAATTGTATCGCATAGGTAGAATAATCATAAGCAAAAAGCATGTATGTAGAAATCACAAACACAATAACAGAAGCTATTATACTTAAAGGTTTTGCATGTCTCTCTGGCAGGAAAAACAGCACTCCAGCAAACAGCAAAGGAATGATTATAGAAACTGTAATCACAGGAAAAGTAGCATTCACAAACTCTACTGTCATTCTTTCAGCCCCCTACATAAAAAGTAAGAATATTCCAAGAAATATCAGAATTCCTAAAGCCATCTGAGCTACATAACCACCAATTCTTCCAGACTGGAATAATCTTAAACCACTTCCAGTTAAGAGAGATACTTTTGCAGAACCGTCAACAATTCCATCAATTATAATTTTGTCCCCGATAAACCATAGGATTTTAGAGAATCTATAATAACCATAGACAAATATTGCATAGTAAACAAAATCAAAATACCATCTATTATATAAAAGCAGATATAAAGGTCTGAATGTTTTTGCAATCTCTTTCGCATCCACCTTTTTCAGCTGATAAATAACCCATGCTACAAATATACCTAAAAGGGCAGTAATTAAAGACAAGATACCTAAAGGAGAGGTTAGCGAATGTAACAGAAAATGCCAGGCATCTTCCGCCATGTGAACATGATGAGCTCTGCTAAGCCCATCCTCAACCAATCTTTTTGTTTCCTCTGATAAAAAGGACATGTATTCAGGATTAAGGGAAGGTTTAAGAAAGTTACCAAAGAATTCTTTGAAAAATCCTAAAACAACAGCTCCAGAAGCAAGAACAACGAGGGGAACTGTCATAGAAGGAGGGGATTCATGGACATGCTCTTTTACATGAGGGTCAAGTCTATCTCCATTTTCAAAAGCAAGGAAGTAAAGCCTGAATATGTAAAATGCGGTAAGTAATGCACCAGCCCAGAGGAAAAACCATGCAAGTTTTGATATCTCATAAGCCCCCTCAATTATCGGATCTTTAGAGAAAAATCCTGCAAATGGCGGTATACCAGCAAGAGCTAAAGCTCCAATCAGGAATGTTGCTGCAGTTATAGGCATATATTTTCTGAGCTGTCCCATCTTTTGAACGTTAAGGATGTGATGAATTCCAATAAGAACAGAACCTGCTGCAAGGAAAAGGAGAGCTTTAAAAACAGCATGGGAAGCAAGGTGGAACATACCTTCGCCAAAAAGACCTAATCCCTCTGCAGCAAACATATATCCAAGCTGAGACATTGTAGAATAAGCGATAATTCTCTTTATGTCATTCTGGACAAGTCCCATTGTTGCAGCGATAAATGCAGAAGCAACACCAACAAAAAGAACCACATCAAGGGCAATGTCAGAAGCTGCAAATATAGGCATAAGTCTGGCCACCATATAAACACCTGCTGCAACCATTGTCGCAGCGTGAATTAATGCAGAAACAGGTGTTGGACCTTCCATAGCATTTGGAAGCCATATATGAAGCCCTATCTGAGCTGACTTTCCTACTGCACCACCAAACAGTAGCAGTGCAATCGCCGTAATCACCCAGTAGCTTGCTTCAGGAAGTTTATTGAATATATCTAAATAATCCATTGTTCCAAATGTAACAAATGCAAGAATAGCCCCTGTAAGGAACAGCCAGTCTCCAACCCTGTTTGTTATGAAAGACTCAAAAGCAGCATCAGCTGCTGAATTCTTATGATGATAAAAACCAATAAGCAGGTAAGAAGCCAGACCAACACCTTCCCATCCGAAAAACAGCTGAATAAGGTTGTCAGAGAGAGTTAGCATAAGCATCATAAAAACAAACAAAGATAGATATGCAAAAAATCTTGGATAAGAAGGCTCACCTTTCATATATCCAGTTGCAAATATGAAGATAAATGTTGATATAACAGTAACAACGCAGGTCATAAGAGCAGAAAGAGGGTCCCACAGAATACTTACAGATATTTCATAATCACCAAGGGGCATCCAGGTATACAGTTTTAGATTATAATATCCCCCTTCTGTTGCAATCTGGATAAAACCAATAACAGAAGCAACAGCAGAAATGGCAACAGCAACAACAGCTACTATTCCAGAGAGAGGCTCCTTTAAAAACTTATATCCAAAAAGACCTATGATTATAAATGCTATCAGTGGTGAAAAGGGAATAATCCATAAATACTCCATCTTCCTCTCCTCTTAATGCTTTAGCTCTGTCAGGGTTTCTGTGTCTACATCTCTGCGAAGTCTATAAATTGCCATAATAAGACCAAGTCCCACAGCTGCCTCAGCAGCAGCTATAGTAAGGATAAAAAACACAAATACCTGTCCACCAACATCACCAAGTTTCATATCAAAGGCAACAAAAGCTATGTTAACTGCATTAAGCATCAGCTCTGTTGATATGAGAAGGGCGATAATGTTTCTCCTTACAGCGATACCTATCAAACCTAATACCATTAATAAACCACTGAGAGCAACATAATACTCATAAGGAACCATCAGTTTTCAGCCTCCTCATCTATTACATGTTCTTTCTTTCCTAATATTATTGCTCCTATCATAGCCACAAGAAGTATTAACGAAGCCACTTCAAATGGGAATAGATACTTGGTAAACAGCATAGTTGCAACAGCTTTTACGTTTCCTACTTCCTGAATAACTTCTGAAGTAAATATTCCTGTATTTGACTTCCAGGCACCGTAAAGAGAAACAAATGCCAATTCGATAAATATAAGAAAACCTACAGGAAGAGACACAATCATATACTTAGGTTCAAAAGCTTTACCTTTAAATTCAGGGACAGTAGATATAACCAAGACATAAAATACAACTATAGCAACAGCATAAATAAGTATTTGCAGAGCTCCAATCAGCTCAGCACCCATCGTAAAAAATAAACCAGAAACCATGATAAGTGTAGATATCAAAGATAAAACTGCATATATGATATTCCTAAAAAACACAACACCAAACGCAGAAAGAACTGCAAGTGTAGAAAAAACCCAGAATCCAGTAGTGCTTAACTCCATTTAATCTGCCCCCATAACTTACTTCTCTCTTTATCGTCAATCCATATTCTATCAGGCTCATCTTTTCTTCGCCTGTCAAAATCTACAGCCCTTTCGGCCATATCTTCCATGTGTGTAACACAGCTTCCCCTGTGATACGCTGCCGTTTCGTATATATCGGTCATGATAAGGCAGTCAACGGGACATGCTTCTGTGCACAAACCACAATACATACAGTTTAAAAGATTCATATCAAATCTGACAACCCTTTTCCTTCCATCCTCTGTTTGAATTGCTTCTATTTTAAATAGCTCAGGAACTGGACATGCCTGCTGACACATATAACAGGCAACACATCTACTTTCACCATCTTTTATGTCCATAAACTTCTCAATAACCTTGAATGAGGGAGGTTCTGTTCCATCTTTCACTCTGTGTGCATGTGTTCCTCTAAATCTTTTTGGAGGAGTTAGTTTCTCAAAAGGATAATAAGTTGTAACTGTTTTTCTAAACAGATTCTTTAAAGTAACTTTCATACCCTTAATAAAATCTATAAAAAATATCCTCTCCCTATTCTCAAGTTCTGGTCTTTTTACATATTTTATTTTCACCATCTTTATCCAAATATTATTATCCAGATTGCTACTATAAATATGTTTGCAAGAGCAAGTGGAAGCATAACCTTCCATGCAAGCTCTGTTATCTGGTCTACCCTATATCTTGGAAGAGTCCAGTGAACCCACAGGAAAAACATAAACAGCAAAAATACTTTCAGGAAAAACCACACAAAAGCAGGAATTGGCAACCATCCTAAAAATGGAATTGGATTCCATCCACCAAAAAACAGGATAACTGTTATAGCACTGAGAACAAATGTTGCTATATACCACTCAGCGAGGGGGAAAAGACCAAATTTCATACCTGTATATTCAGTAACATATCCACCAACCAGCTCAGCTTCAGCTTCCTGAACATCAAAAGGAGTTCTACCTGTTTCAGCTAACACGCAAAATATAACCACTACAAAAGCTAAAATATTTGGGATAATAAACCAGATGTTTTGCTGTGCTTCAACAATTTCTCTCAGTGAAAAAGAACCAGCCATCATTATTGGACCAACAAGAGCAAAACCAAGGGCAACTTCATAACCTATGAGAACAGCAGCTTTTCTAAGACCTCCAATCATTGGATATTTAGAATTTGATGCCCAACCTGCAAATATGACTCCATATATGGAAATACTACCAAAGGCAAGGGCAAGGAGCAGACCTACATTTATGTCTGTTATATACGGCTTAATTTCAACTCCAAAAATTGTAAATGGGTCTCCAAATGGAACAACAGCAAGTATCATTATTGCAGGAACAAATGCCATTAAAGAAGCAAGATAAAACAGAACCTTGTCTACATTGTCTGGAACAAGGTCTTCTTTTGTAAGAACTTTTAGAGCATCAGCAATAGGCTGCAAAAACCCGTGGGGTCCAACATGTAGAGGACCTGGTCTTTGCTGGACATGGCCTGCAAATTTTCTTTCTAATAGGGTGAGATAAGCAGCTCCCAGAAACATTCCCAATATGAATATCACTGATTTTATCACCAAAACAACAACAGTTCCCACTAATTCCATCCTAACCTCGTCATATTGTTGTTTGATTCAGGTTAAAAAATCTTAACATAATAAAGACAAAAATCAAACACTGTTTGTTAAATTATCTGTCTGTTTCACCAACAACAGGGTCAAGACTTCCTAAAAGTGCAACAGCATCAGCAACTGTTCTCCCAATAATAAGTTTTGTAAATATCTGTAAGTTATAAAATGCTCCTGACCTTATTCTCAGTCTGTAAGGTCTTCCTTCACCTTTGCTGTTTATATAAAAACCTAATTCTCCCCGTGGATTTTCTCCAGAAAGGTAAATCTCCCCTTCAGGAACCTGTTCACCGTAAATTCTGAGATTAAAGTCTTTAACCATAGATTCAATAGAGTTAAAAACTTCTTCTAATGTAGGAAGGACATATGGATTATCTGAAGCTATATAATTTTCATCTTTCATCTTCTCTAACTTTTTCACACACTGTCTTACAATGTTTACAGACTGCCTCATCTCTTCCATTCTAAGAAGATACCTGTCATAACAATCACCAACAGTCCCTAATGGCAGTTCAAAATCTACTTTATCATAAGCATCTGTGGGCTGTATCATCCTGATGTCATAAGGAACACCTGCTGACCTTGCAACTACACCTGTAAGACCATAACTGTAAACATCTTCCTCAGTTATTATTCCTACATTTACATTTCTTTTTAGCCATATTCTGTTTTTTGTCAGTATTGTTTCATACTCTTTTATTTTCTCACTAAAATCTTCACAGAAATGCTTTATAACATCTAAAGCTCCTTCAGGCAGGTCTTTTGCCACACCTCCAATCCTGATATATGATGAGTTTAGCCTTATACCTGCTATTCCTTCTATTATGTCCATTATTTTTTCCCTTTCCCTGAAAGCATACAAAAATATTGTCAAAGCTCCAAGGTCAAGGGCATATGTTCCAAGCCACAGTAAATGGGAGTTTATCCTCTGGAGTTCACACATCATCGTTCTGATAAATTTTGCCTTTTCCGGAGGTTCAATTCCCAGCAGTTTTTCTACAGCATTAACGTAGGCCACCTGTGAACAGAGAGCCGATATGTAATCCATTCTATCTGTATAAGGTATAAACTGGGTGTAAGTCAGATTTTCTGCTATCTTTTCCACTCCCCTGTGGAGCTGTCCCAAAATGATATCGCAGTTTTTTATGTATTCCCCTTCCATATCAAACAAAAACCATATAGTTCCGTGAGTTCCCGGATGGAGAGGTCCCCAGTTAAGAACAATCTGATTTCTCTTCTCCATCCTTTTTTTCTGTGTTCTTTCAAGGTCTTCCATTGTAGGGATTTCTGTATGATATGGACTGTAGTTATGGGCTGGAATCTCACCAGGTCTTAGATTGAGAGAAGGCAGGTAAACCTCTTCATAACCTTTCAGGGGAAAATCTTTTCTTAAAGGATGGTATTTATACCCTTCCCACAAAAACATCCTCACAAGGTTTTCGTGTCCTTCAAACTTAACACCAAACATATCCCATGCTTCCCTCTCTGCCCATTTTGCACCTTTCCACAGAGAGATAACAGACGGAAGGGAGTTATCTTCAGCCCATACTTTTACAGCAACTCTCTTTTTCTTCTCTGGACTAAAAAGAATATAAACTCCTTGAAATCTGGGATTATGGAGAGGAAAATCAATGCAGAAAAAATCAATAAACATTTTGTAGTTTAATCTGTCTTTTAAAAATCTGAGAATTTCTAACAGCTGGCTTTTTTTTACCTGTATATAGGTGAAGTTTTCCTCCTTATTTATGGCAATAGAAGGAAATTTATCCTTTATCTCTTTAAGTTCTTTTTCTTCAATCCATAAATGCAAAATACTGCCCCTTAATTTTTATAATGTTCAAGGGGATAAATGGCTCCACAGGGAGCCTCTATTAAAATCCAAGAGGTGACTTTTCTCTCAGTGGTTTTGATGCTGTTGGAACTTCCTTTACTGGAATCTCTTCCCAGAGTTTTCCTTCTTTTTTAGCTTTTATCTTCTTCTGCAGCTCCATTATTCCCCACAGCAGTGCCTGAGGAGTTGGAGGACATCCCGGAACGTAAACATCAACAGGTATTATTCTATCCACTCCCTGAAGTGTAGCATATGTAGGGAACGGCCCACCTGCAGACGAACATCCTCCCATAGATATAACCCATTTTGGGTCTGGCATCTGGTCATAAATTAGTTTCAGCATAGGAGCAACTTTGTTAACAACTGTTCCAGCAACGATAAGAACGTCAGACTGTCTTGGTGAACCTCTGAATATTATTCCAAGCCTGTCTGTATCAAATCTTGAAGCAGCAGTATGCATCATCTCAATAGCACAGCATGCAAGTCCAACAGAAGCAGGCCAGAGGGAATTCCGTCTTCCCCAGCTGAGAACTTCTTCAACTGTTGTCAGTATTATTCCGTTGTTATGTTTTATTGCCATTTTAACGCTCCTTTTTTCCATGCATATATGTATCCAAGTATAAGAATAAACAGGAATATAAACATCTCAGTAAAGATAAACCCTGCATTAATCTGGGCAACCTCTTTGAATATTGCTCCCCACGGAAGAACAAATGCTGCCTCAAGGTCAAACAGAACAAGAAGCAGTCCAAGGAGATAGTATTTTTGTTCTAAAGACAGATGTGAAGTTTTGTCATAAAGGGGAACACCACACTCGTATGTATATCCTTCCATTGGGTCTGGAATTTTAGGTGCTACAAGTCTGTTAATTATAAGAAGTGCTGCGCCAACAACAAATGCTGTTATTCCAAATATCAGCAGAGCAAAATATCCAGTCATCTCTCCACCTCAGACAGTTTTCAAACACCGTTTTATAAGAATAACTGATAATTTTTTCAAAATCAATTACTGTAGAGCTATATACTGATTGAAATAGCTTGATAATGGCACAGAGATTTGTTTTGGATAAGTTAGATAGAATCTGAATACCCTCAATAAATCGGGTTAGTGCGACTAAAAAAATTACACAAGAATCAGAAATTATGAGTGCTTACATTTTCGCTGTAGAAAAAAACCCAAAGCCCCAGCTATTAAGAGTCCTGATATTGCCAAAAAACCAACAAAGAGAATATATAACGCTTCATTACTCATTTTCATCACCTACAGAAGAAAATAAAAACCCTATGACAAACAATATAGCAGATACAAATCCAGAAACAAGAGCAACATCTGGTTTAAATTATCCTTTTACAAAAGGCTGTAAAAACGCAAAAATAATAAAAGCAATGCCGAGATTAATAGCACCCCTACCAGGTTCATTAATTCCTTTGGAAAATTTCATAACAACCATTTTAACAGTAAGTATTAATGTTGCAATACCCTTAATAAA
>JALSNI010000065.1 GCA_026987075.1 Persephonella sp.
AATTGAAGGTCTGACAGAGTTCCTCCCTGTCTCTTCAACAGGTCATTTAATCCTTGCATCTCATCTTCTTGGGATAAAACAGACAGAAGCCCACAAAACATTTGAAGTGGCTATTCAGCTTGGTTCTATACTTGCTGTTGTTTTTCTGTATAGGGAGAAGTTGTTTAAAGATGTGCAGTTGTGGAAAAAACTAATTGTGGCATTCATACCAACAGGAATTTTAGGTTTTCTCCTGTATAAAATAATTAAATCTCTTTTCAGCCCTTATGTTGTTGCATTTATGCTGATTTTAGGGGGTATAGTTTTTATACTGATTGAAAAGTTTTACAGAAGGGAGACCCACACTGTCCGGTCTTTAGATGATATCTCATATATAAAAGCTTTTTTAATAGGAGTGTTCCAGTCTCTTGCGATGATACCGGGAACATCCCGCTCTGGGGCAACTATTATTGGTGGTCTGCTTTTGGGCTTTGACAGGAAAACGGCAGCTGAATTTTCATTTTTGCTTGCAGTTCCTACAATGTTTGTTGCAACAGGGTATGATGTGTTTAAAAATTACCATCACTTTCAGATAGAAAACTGGATAACTCTGGGAACAGGATTTTTTACAGCATTTGTTTTTGCTGTGATAGCTATAAAGTTCTTTTTAAATTTTTTAAAAAAACATACCTTTGTTCCCTTTGGCATTTACAGAATTATTTTAGGTACCCTGTTCTTCCTGTTTTTTCTGTGAATTTGAAAAAGGAGGACTTTAGGATATAATATATCTGCTTCCTGAAGGAGAGGTGGCCGAGTGGTCGAAGGCGGCTCCCTGCTAAGGAGTTGAGCGGGTTTTCCCCGCTCCGAGGGTTCGAATCCCTCCCTCTCCGCCAGAAAATCTTCCTTAAAGGGGAAATCTGTAGTATCTTAACTGTATGGAAAAGTACCGCATCAGTGCAATACTTGTTTCCCTTGCTTCTGTTATTGTTATTATTGCAGGTCTAAAAGCTGCACAGGACATAGTTGTCCAGTTTCTCCTTGCCCTCTTTTTTGCGATAATGTTTCTTCCTGTTTTTAAATTCTTTGTAAACAGAAAACTGCCTAAATGGCTTTCACTTGTTATTGTTCTTTTTATAAATCTGATTTTTGTTTACATCTTGGCTTTTACTATCATCACATCTGTCAACGACATGAGGCAGAACCTTCCTGAGTATCAGGAGAAACTGCAGATTTACATAACAAAGCTGACATCTACTCTAAAAGTTTTTGGGGTAACTGTTCCTTCCAACATATCCTTTGACTTTCTTAATCCAAACCTGATATTCCAGTTTGTTTCTAACTCCCTTCTGAGCTTTGGGAACATCTTAGCAAATGCAATGTTTATCATTATTCTTGCAGTATTCATCCTGTTAGAAAGTGATATGTTTGCCCAGAAACTGAAGCTGATATCAAAAGGCAAAAGGGCAAAAATAGTTGTGGATGAGTTTTTTGACAGCGTGATTGAGTATATGAAGATAAAAACAATTACATCCTTTTTTACAGGGTTTTTAGCGTGGATTTTCCTGTTTTTGTTAGGTGTAGATTTTGCCCTTCTGTGGGGGATGCTTACATTCCTCCTTAACTTTATTCCAACTATTGGCTCAATAATTGCTGCTGTTCCTCCTATAACCATTGCATTGATTGATGGAGGATTGTGGTATGCTCTATCTGTTTTTATCTGGTATCTCAGTATCAACATGGTTATAGGAAATATATTGGAGCCCCGTTTCATGGGCAGAGGTGTAGGGCTGTCTCCACTTGTTGTCCTTCTCTCTCTCGTTTTCTGGGGATGGGTTTTGGGAACTGTAGGAATGTTTCTGTCTATTCCTCTGACTGTTATAGCAAAAATGGCATTTGAACTAAAGGAAGAGACCAGATGGATTGCTGTTTTGATGGACAGTGAGGTAAGAAGGGAGGAAGTTAGCTCCTCCCGATAGAGTAGTATTCAAAACCTATTTTTCTCATCTCATCTGGCTGATACACATTTCTGCCGTCCACAACAATAGGCAGTCTCATAAGCTGTTTTACCTTTTCCATGTCAGCCTGTCTGAACTCATCCCACTCTGTTATCAGAACAAGTAGGTCTGCATCTTTGACTGCTTCGTATTTATCGCTGACATATTTAACATTTTCCCCTTCTGGAACAACCTGTTTAAAGTTTTCCATAGCTTTAGGGTCGTAAAGTCTCAGATTTGCTCCTGCTTCTTTTAGCTGTTTAACAATGTCTATTGCAGGGGCTTCTCTTATGTCGTCAGTGTTAGGTTTAAAAGACAGACCCCACACAGCAATATTTTTGTCTTTGCTAATCCATATGACGCTTTCTATCTTTTCTATAAACTGCTCTCTTCTTCTTCTGTTTATCTTTTCTGTCTCCTTTAAAAGCCCAAAGTCCAGTCCGTGGTCTTCTGCAATCTTGATAAATGCTTTAACGTCCTTGGGAAAGCAACTGCCCCCATATCCGATACCTGCATTGAGGAATGCTCTTCCAATCCTTTTGTCGTATCCCATCCCGTCTGCAACTTCGTTTATGTCAGCTCCTACTTTTTCACACAGGTCTGCAATCATGTTAATGTACGATATCTTCATTGCAAGAAATGAGTTTGATGCATGTTTAATCAGCTCTGCAGCTGCTGGCGTTGTTATGAGAAGAGGGAAGCCCTTTTCTGTAAATGGTCTGTAAAGCTCTTCCATTATCTTTCTTGCCCTTTCTGACTCTACACCAACAACAATTCTGTCTGGATTCATAAAGTCGTATATGGCAGAGCCTTCTCTGAGAAATTCTGGGTTTGATGCAACGTCAAATGGTATGTCTGGATTTTTTATGTATCTTTTTACTGTCTTTTTGACCCATTGATGAGTGTTAACAGGAACGGTAGATTTTTCTATTATCAGTTTGTAATCTGTCATATGCTGAGCTATCTGCCTTGATGCTTCCTCAACCTGTGAAAGGTCTGCTTTTCCATCATCGCCCTGAGGCGTCCCAACACACAGAAATATAGTATCTGCAAAGTTTACCCCTTCTTCTATCTTATCTGTAAAATGTATTCTACCTTCTTTTATGTTTTTCTGGAGCATCTCAGTAAGCCCCGGTTCGTATATGGGAGAGATACCTCTGCACAGTTTTTCTAACTTTGATGAAACCTTTTCAACGCATAGAACCTCGTTGCCAAGGTCTGCAAAACAGGCTGCTGTAACAAGTCCTACATAACCTGCACCGATAACTGTGATTTTCATTAAATCCTCCAGAAATGAAAATTTTTCAATATTTTATCATCTGCCTATCAGATATCCAAAAATCTTCTCAGGTTTTCCTTTTTTGAGTGTTCTGTACATCTGGAGCATTGTTGTTCCTGTTGTCATAATGTCGTCAAATATTAAAACTTTTTTGTCTTTTACACTCCCTGACAGTCTGAATGCCCCATCAAGATTTGTAACTCTCTCTGCTTTTTTCAGATTCATCTGGAGCTGAGTGTCTCTAACCTTTTCAACCACCTCCCTAATCATGTAAGATGGGAAAATATGGAGTAAAATCTCTTTCAGATGGTTAAATCCCCTTTCTTTTAATGTTTTTCTGTGCAGAGGAACGAATGTGATTAAATCTATCTTTTTCTCCTGTGTAAATGTGATGATGTCTTCCTTTATTTTTTCAGCTATCAGGTGTGAGAGATTTTTGAATTTTTTTATTTTAAACCAGTAAAGAAGTTCAATCAAAACAGGGTCACTGTTTTTGAAAATTTTAAGTTCATTGTAAAACCTTTTTTTTATGCATCTTTGGCAGTTAATTTCTTTTGCTCCACAGCTTTTGCAGTAAATAAGCTTCTCTTTTTTTATCTTTGACAGACATTCTTCGCAAAACAGGTTTTGCTTTTCAAAAATAAACAGCTTTCCGCATATAACACATTTTCCGGGAAATAGAGCATTAAGAATATTCATACATAAAACCTTCTCTGGCTTTGCTTGTTTTTTCTTCTTCTGGAATAGATACGGTTCTTATGAAATTAGAATTATTCTGTATATGGTATTATTTTGGTTTTTCTGAATATTGTTGTCAATTACGGAATTTAGTTATACCTTTTCGTCTGCTGGGATGGTTGTTTTTTCTAATCTGTTTTAGAAACTCTTTGAAGGTTTCCAGATACTCTGCAAAATCCTCTTCTGACAGGTTTTTTTCTAAACTTAGTTTCTGTAATACCGGTTTAATGTCTTGTTTTTCAATCCTTTTAAGACTCAACTGTATTTCTTCAAGATTAAGGCGTATGTTTTTACTTTTTATTATTCTGGTCAGGTCTGGATTGTGTCTATAAACTACTGCAGTATCTATAACGTCTCTAACTTTCAGTGCATAGGGACGGTAAAACAGTTTTTTTATGACTATTTCTTCTGGTTTTTCTATCTGAATTTTTAAACTGTTTATGTTTTTCCACTGTGGAAGTAATCCTGTCAGGTTTCCTGCAATTATAAAGTCTATCTCCCTGTCACCTAAATACAGTTTTAAAAAATTTGACTGTTCTTCGTATCTGTCTGAGATTTGTTCTGATAACTGATTTAATCGGGGAGATAAATAGGTAATGTATTGGGGATTTGTTAAAAAAATGTCAATGTCTCTGCTTTTCCTGTGGTGGTAATAAATCATCAGGGCAGTTCCCCCACCTAAAGACCATTCTTCTCTGGATATTCCTGCTTTATCTAACAGTAAAACTGCTTTTTTCAGTAATTCTTTCCAGTCATTCTCCATAGAAAAATTCCTCAAGCTCAGGGTTTTTCAATCCTTCCGGTTTTATATATGTCTCATAATACTTTTGGAAGAGATTTAGGTCTACTTTATTGTCTAAACACCACTGTATCAGTGCTCTGGCTGAGTTTTCTGTGAATAAAACGAATATTCTCTCATCGTCAGGCTTTTTCATCTGTTTTATGTAGTTAGAGAGTTTTTCATCATCCCAGAAATCCCTATAACTGCTGTTTGTGGTTACCGCAACCGGTGAATGCTTCATGGTTTTTTATCCATAACTACACAGTATTATTTTGGTTTTTGGAAGGATTACTGTCAAGCACTCTCTGTGTGAATTACCTATTTTTTTCAGGTCTTCAAAATCAGGGAAATACTCACACATTGTGAAATACCTATTACTAAAGTCGTAGGCTTCTGAGAGAGTTTGACAGACTGTCCTGCTCTTATTTCTTATGGCAGGTTCACTCCACCATATACTCCTATCCCTGCAAAAGCAGAGATTCGGAGATGCTTTCATTCTACTGTCCAGAAATGATTGAGACTGCCTGTTCCTTTTCCTGTGCTTAGAGCATTTTCTATAGCTCCCTGAACGTATGCTCTTGCTACTCTTATTGCTTTGAGGGGGGATAATCCCTTTGACAGACATGATGTTATTGCTGCTGAAAAAGTGCATCCAGTTCCGTGGGTGTTTTTTGTTTTTACTAATGGATATCTCAAGAGCAGGTATTCTCTGCCGTCATAGACTACATCTGTAATAGTGTTTTCCTGTGGTAAATGACCCCCTTTAACTACAGCTAATTTTACTCCCATCTTTACAAGCTCTTTTGCTGCTCTTTTCATATCCTGAACAGTTTTTATCTGAATACCTGTTAAAACTTCTGCTTCATCTATGTTTGGAGTGATTACATCTGTCAAGGGGATTATCTTTTTTATGAAACTATTTACAGCATTTTTGTCCAGCAAGTATCTGCCGTTTTTTGATTTTATCACTGTATCACACACAAAGTTTTTCATCTCAAATTTTTTCACCGCTTCAGCTACAGCTAAAACATTATCTTCAGTCTGGAGCATACCTGTTTTAAAAGCATCAATGCCTATGTCTGTGACAACAGCTTCTATCTGACTGTAAACAGTTTCTGGAGAAACAGGAATGGACTGATGAACCCCAAGGCTGTTTTGGACAGTTATTGCTGTTATGGCTGACATCCCGTAAACTCCAAAAGCAGAAAAAACCTTCAGGTCTGCCTGTATTCCAGCCCCCCCACTATTGTCAGAGCCTGCAATGGTTAATGCTCTGTAAATCATAAAACCTCAACCTTCCGATAAATTATAATAAATGATACTACATAACCTTCAGGAGAGTAGATGGCAAGAATTTTTCTGATTTTCTTTTTTATCTTCTCAGTTTCTTACTCTGCCCAGAGATTAGAAATTGTAAGTAACTATCCTCTTCCAAAAAATAACATTCAGGAAGTTTACAGAAAGACAGGAGATATAAATCTTATTATGAATCTCCTGAGAGAAACAGGAGATTTTGAAGATATTTCCTACAAAGATGGAAAACTTTATCTGAAAAGGAAACTGAAAGTAAAAAAGGTTTTCATAAAGGGAAACAAATCCTTCTGGGACAGGGAGATTTTGGCAGTGACAGGACTTCTTGAAGGTTATCCTGTTGACCTTAAGGTGCTTCACAACATTTATGTAAGGCTGAAAAAGTTTTATATGGATAACGGTTTTCCTTTTGCTAATATTAACCTTGACGCTGAGATTGATAAATATGGAAATGTAGTGGTGTATTTAGAAATAGAAGAAGGTAAAAAAGTAGAGATAGGAAATCTCTTTTTATATTCTTCAAGGAAAATGTCAGAAAATTTAAAAAAAGAAATAAGAAAACAGTCTGACATAAAAAAAGGAGACACCTTTAGTTTGTCAAAGATAACGGAAGGGGTGGACAGAATTCAACAGTTTTTATACCAGAGAAACTACTTTGATTCCTTTGTAAATGTTGTCAGTTTCAGACCTTCAGAGGATAAAGATAAGATTGATATTGTTCTGTATGTTGACCTTGGTATGAAATACAATATTCACATATACGGTAACAAAACTTTTCCAGAAAAAGAAATAAAAAAATTACTTAACTTTGGAGAAAATGGATTTAATTATTATCAGCTTGTTCAGGCCACAGATAGAATTGAAAATTTTTACAGGAACAAAGGCTTTTTAGAAGTCTCTGTTATTCCTTCCTTTAAAGAAAATTATGAGAAAATGAAAGCAGAAATATACATAAATATTTATGAGGGAGATAGATACAAAATTGAAGATATTAATGTCCAAACAGATTTCTTAGAAATAAAAAAATTACTGAAAAGGTATGAAGGAAAGTTTTTAGATGAAAATCAGATAAAAAAAATCTTAAGGGATTACTACCACAGGTTATTTAACGAAGGCTTTCTTAGTGCCACTTACTCTCTGGAAAAAAGAGTAAACAAAAAGAAAAAAACTGTTTCTCTAAATGTTTCTTTTTTCAAAAAAAGGAAATTTATACTTAACTCAGTTAAGATAGTGGGTTATAACTTTACTTATGAAGGGGATTTTCCAAAAATTTACAAACCGTCAGAGATATTATCCCTATTAAATGAAATTAAGAAAAGATTAAAAGAAGAAGGATACTTAGAAGGAGATGCTTTTCTTGATGCTGATTTTATAAATACAGATGGTAATACATTAGTTAACGTTAACATAAAAGTAGAAAAGAAAGATAGATATAAAAACGGGATAACACTAATATACGGAACTCTACATCTCAATCCTGTGGTCATAGAAAAAAATCTGACTTCAGACGTGTATTACTCAAAGGAAGATTTTGACAATGAGTTAGACTTCCTTTATTACACATCTTTATTTGATTCTATAAGCCCTGTGTTGCAGGTAGATAAAAGAAAAAAAAGAGTAAATAAGCTGTATGCAGTTCACGAGAATAAAAGAGGTTCTTTTCAAGGTATATTAGGTTACAGCAGCCAACAAAAGTTAAAAATTGCCGTCGCAGCACAGCTTAAGAACCTACTGAATTATGGTTTTGAGTTTTCAGGTTATGTAGAGAAAACAGACCTTGGATTTTTTTATAAAGTATCAGGAGGAAACAGATTACTTCCTAAAAGAACAGGGTTGTTCATTTCGTATCTAAAAAGTTATCAGTATCACTCTATTTACGATTTAGAGCTTTATGGAGGAGAGATTGAAGTTTCAAGGAAACCAAACAGGTGGATAAAACAGAACCTGAAGATAAGCTACATGAAAAATAGTTTGAAAAATCAAAATTTCTTCAATATGACCCAGTTTAACACTATAAAATTAAATTTTTCCATTATAGACAATCATAGAAAACCAGAGGTTAATCCTGATTCAGGTTACATACTGACAGGTATGATAGAAAAAGAGTTTAGAGACATTGATTATTATAAAATATATGGAACAGGCAGATATTACTATCCTGTTTTCTTCTTTATATTTACCCAGAAGCTAAGTATAGGATACATTTTTAAGGATATACAAAAGCTTCCTCCTTCTGAAAGATTTTTCTTAGGAGGCGTGTCCAGTTTTAGAGGATTTGGATATGAAAAAGTAGCAGGGAAAAATGGAAAAGGGGGAAATTCCCTTCTTCTGCTAAGCAGTGAGCTGAGGTATCCACTGTTTCCCAAATATAATCTTTACGGTTTTAGCTTTGTAGATATAGGAAATGTTTATGAAAGCTTTTCCCAGATGAAAAAGTTAAAAACAAGAAAGTCAGCAGGAACAGGTGTTTATGTACCAACGCCTGTCGGTTCTTTCCTGTTTGACATAGCCTTTAAATTAGACAGGAAATCTGGAGAATCTCTTTACAGACTGGAATTTAGTATAAATGCCCTATTTTGAGATATAATGAGAAATATTCAAATTTAAAGAGGTAGAGATGTTTGGAATAGGATTTTCAGAGCTTGTTCTTATATTTGTTGTTGCACTGCTGGTGCTTGGTCCCAAAAGACTCCCAGAAGTAGCAAAAACCTTGGGAAGATTTTACAGGGAAATAAGGTCAACAGTTGACGAAGTAAAAGAGGTTATAGTGGAAGAGCCGAAAACACGGCATTACACGCCTCCTATAGAAGAGAAACTCTCTCAAGTAGATGAGTTAGAAGAGGAGCTTGATAAGGAGACAAAAAAAGAGAAAAAGAAAGAAGAAAAACCATCAGAGCCTAAGAGAGAAAAAATATCATTCAAGAAAAAGCAGGGAGAAAGCATAGATGAGTCAGGGGCATAAAAATCCAGAAGAGTTTGAAGCTCCTATAACAGAGCATCTTGCAGAGCTGAGAATTCGCCTTTTCAGAAGTCTTGTGGCTGTTGTTATAGCAATGATAGGTGCTTTTACCCAGGTGGATTTCTTTTTTGACATTTTTAAACAACCTCTAAATAAAGCATTTCCAGATTTAAAACTTGTTGCCCTTACGCCAACAGAATCGTTTTTCACAGCGTTTAAAATAGCTTTTTTAGTAGGATTTGTTATTGCTTCCCCTTTTGTGTTTTATCAGATATGGAAGTTCATAGAACCTGCACTTTATGAAGAAGAAAAAAAATTGGTTGTTCCCTTTGTTTTTTTTACTACGGTGTTTTTTATATCAGGAACACTTTTTGCTTTCTTTGGAGTTCTTCCTCTTGCCATAAAATTTCTCCTTACATTTGGTTATACACAGCTTGATGTTGAGGCAATGATATCTGTTAGCTCCTACATATCGTTTGTTGTCAGACTAATTCTTGCGTTTGGCATTACATTTGAGCTACCTGTTATACTGTCTCTTTTAGCGAGACTTGGCCTTGTTACACCGGAAGCACTTACAAAGTTCAGACCGTTTTTTGTTGTTGGAGCTTTTGTTTTAGCTGCCGTTCTTACACCTCCTGATGTTGTCAGTCAGGTTTTCCTGGCTATGCCTCTGATAGTTTTTTATGAGATATCTATAATAATGGCCAAAATTCTTTATCCCCGTAGCGAAAGAAGTAAATCAACACAGGAACAACAACAGTAGAATACATTTATTTCAGTAGATTTATTTCAGTTTTATATATATATTTTATTAAAAACGAACATTATTGGTTTTATTATGAATAAACAAAAATACGATAAAAATTATGCAGTAATTGTTGTAGATAAAGATTTCAATATAGCATCTACAAATTACAAGGCTGTAGAAGAATACGGGGACATAGTCGGAAAGAAATGCTACAGAGTTTTTAACGATTATGAGAAACCTTGTGATGAAATTTCTCCATATGTATGTCCCATAAGGGTTCTTCAAAATACAAGTTTAAAAAAATTTACAAGTGTTTACGCTTTTAACAGAAAGAGGGGGAATTATGTATATTTAACAGTGAAGAAAGAAGGTGAGCACTTTGTTCAAGAACATATAAATCTGAATGGAAACAAACTTGACATTCTGGACGTAAATTCCATACTAAAAAATCTTTATGAAGGTATTGTCATAATAGACAGCAACAGCCGTAAAATAAAAATGATAAATAAAAAGTTTATTTCTATCTTCAACATCAAAGCAGATGAGGAATATTTTCTTGAAAAAGATGTTAAAGAGATACAAAAGTATCTTCCCCAAAGTATTAGTAATATTTTTGATAGAAAAGAGTTTTTGAGTGGAGAAGAATTTGTAGTTCACTATAAAGGTAAATATTTGATTATAAAAGTAATTAATATAAATGGTAATTATAAGCTTTGGAGTTTCATAGAAAAAGAAGAGATTGATTTAGGGGACGAAATATTTAGGATTCTCCTTGAAACGACACAAGTAGGAATATTTCTCCAGTGTGGTGGAAGGTTTATGTATGCAAATCCCACCTTGTCATCAATGTTAGAAACAATGCCCGGAGAGCTTATAGGAGCAAAAATAGATAAGTATATTTATTCAAAAGACAGGAAAAAAATACTTAAAATTGCAAAAAAAAGAGAAAGTAATAAAAATTCTGTTGAAAAACATACTCTTAGAATTACCACAGGAACAGGAAAAATGAAATGGATAGAAGTGACTTCCAAGCCTATATCCTTTAAAGGAAAAGATTGTAGTATAGGAAGTGTTATTGACATAACTGACAGGAAAGAATTAGAAGAAAATCTCAGAAAGCTTGCCACAATAGACCAGTTAACAGGCATATACAACAGGTATGCTTTTGAAAAATTTTTTGAAAAAGAGATAAACAGAGCGGAAAGATACAAGACTAAATTTTCTATAATTATGTTTGACATAGATAATTTTAAAAATATTAATGATATCTATGGTCATCAAATAGGAGATAGAGTGCTAAAGGAAATAGTTAAAGTAGTTAAAAAAAATATAAGAAAATCAGATATATTCGCCCGTTGGGGAGGAGAAGAGTTTATGATACTTGTCCCTATAAAAAATAGAACAGATGCTTATAAAATAGCCGAAAAAATAAGAAAAAAAATTGAAAAACACAGATTTGACGGTATAAAGAACATAACAATCAGTATAGGTGTTGCATTTTACAAAGAAGGGGATTCTATAAAAACAGTAATAAGAAGGGCAGATACAGCACTATACCAGGCAAAAAAATCAGGTAAAAACGTAACAGTAGTATCTTATTAGGAGGACGTTATGGAAATAGATTTCAAAAATCTCAATCCAAAACACATTTACAAACTGATGACAAGCATTATTGTTCCAAGACCTATAGCGTGGGTATCAACTGTTAGTAAAGATGGTATATATAATCTTGCCCCTTTTAGCTACTTTGCAGGGGTTTCCAGTGACCCTCCTTTACTTATAATTTCTGTGGGAAGTAAAACAGAAGGTATCAAGAAAGATACATGGAAAAATATTGAAGAAACAGGAGAGTTTGTTGTTAATATGGTAACAAGAGATGTTTTAGAAGAAATGAACATCACATCCCTTCCCTTTGATGAAGAAATAGATGAATTTGAAAAGGCTGGTTTAACACCTGTCAGCTCAAAGTATGTTAAAGCCCCAAGGGTAAAAGAATCCCCAGTGAATATAGAGTGTAAAAAGTATGAGATAATACAAATAGGAAAAATGGGACTGATTTTAGGAGAGGTTTTAACTGTTCATGTGAGAGATGATATACTTAATGAGAAAGGTTATGTAGATACAACAAAGTTAGAAATAATAGGTAGGCTTGGAGGAGCAAATTACTGCCTTATCACGAAAGAAAACACTTTTGAGCTGAAAAGACCTGATAAGGAGTAGGCAATGAATAAACGTAGAGCTGTAAAAGAGTTTAAAGAAATAATAAAAAAGTCAGGATTAAAATATACTCCCCAGAGGGAAAAAATATTTAAAGTTATTCTGTCTACAAAAGGACATTTTGAGATAGAAGAGTTAGTTCATAAAATAAAATCCAAAAATATAGACGTTTCAAGAGCAACAGTGTATAGAACTTTAGATATACTGAAGAGCTTAGGTTTTGTAAATGAGGTAATAAAGTTTAAAAACAAAACAATATATGAAGTTGCATTAAAAGAACACCACGACCACTTTATATGTAGAAAGTGTGGAAAGATTATAGAATTCCATTCAGATGAAATAGAACAACTTCAAAACAAAATATGCGAAGAATACCAGTTTAAACCAGAATTTCACAGACTTGAGATATTTGGGCTGTGCAAAGACTGTCAGTAGATACTGTTATACTTGCAGGGGGAGAGAGTAAAAGGATGGGGAAGGATAAAGCCTTCCTTCCCCTTTGTGGTAAACCTTTTATCCAGATTATAGCTGAAAAACTTTCAAAATATTCAGATAGGATAATAATTTCCTTAAATAAGGAAAAAAATTTATATACAGATTACCTGAAAGGTATAGATGCAGAGATAGTGTATGTCAAAGACAAAAATCCATATACAGGTCCCCTTAATGGAATAATCAGCTGTTATGAAGAAATAAAATCAAGCTTTGTTTTCATAGCAACCTGTGATACTCCATTGTTAAAAGGGGAATTAATTCCTTTTTTTCTTAAGAGGATAGGTAACTATCAGGCTGTAGTACCAGAAGTTAAAGGAAAATTACAGTTTTTAAATACTTTATACGAAAAGTCAGCTATACACATAGCAAAAAATTTATACAGGAAAGGAGAGAAATCTCTATACAGATGGATAAAAGATATAGAAACCTTAAGGATAACTGAAGAAGAAGTGGGAGAGGTAGACCCTCACTTATATTCTTACTGGAGTATAAATACTCCTGAGGACTACCAGAGGATTAAAAAAGTATGGGAAGAAAAGTATGGCTGTTGATTTTTCAGCTTTTCTTTTTCTTTTTTGCCAGAGGGGAGAGTTTAGAAAACCTTCTCAATAAATATACAGAGATGACAAAACTTTACAAAAAAACAAGACAGGAATCAGAAGGGCATATAATTTTAATCACGAGAGAAGACATAGAAAGATTTCAGGCACATAAACTTTCTGATATCCTCAGGTCCTTAAGATACTTTTTTCTGCAGCGAAACTATTATGGTGAAGAAGTTCTGTCTTACGCCACTATATATCCTTTAGAAAACTCAACAGTAAGATTATTCATAAATGACCACGAAATTAGTGCAGTTTTTAAAAAAACCCCTTTGCCCCTTTGGGCAGATTTACCCCTGGATTTTGTGGAGCATATAGAAATTTATCAGGGAGAGTCTGCAGTTAAGTTTAATAATGAAATGGCAGGGACAATAATAAAGGTTTACACAAAACCCCCAGAAAGGGAAAATAGTGGACTGCTCAGGGGCAGTATTTCAACGAGAGGAGGATACTCTGCAAATCTTTATTTAGGTAAAGAGTTAACAGACGTTTCATCTTTTTCCTTTTTTGTCGGTAGAGAAGATTACAAAACAAAAAAATATAAATATGGAGTATCAGACAGAAAAAAAAGTTATTACTCATATACACAATTTAAAGTGAAAGATTGGAATCTTGAAAGTGGTCTTGTGGTAAAAAATTCAGGTAGATTTAGGGGGGATACAGTTACCCAAAAACCTGACTATTCAAACTTTGATACCTCCCACGGATACATTTCAATAAGTAAAATAATCTTAAAAAGGTTATCACTGAAAACAAGAATATACGGAGATAAACTCTCCTCTGATTCCTATCAAAGAGGTAATAATCTGATTGCTGTTAATCCTGTCCAGGCTGAAACATTTTGGGACGTGTATGTAAACAGCTATAAATTTGGAGTAGAAATTACTGGAAATAGAGAAATAGGTAAACATAAAGTTTTTTTCGGCAGTAAAATTCAAAAAGCAGGATATAGACTGAAAGAGAGTAGAGGTACAGGAAGGATAAGCGATGAAAATAATGAGAGTTACTGGTCTGGATTTTTGGAAGAAATCTTTAACATTACTCCATCTTTGGGAATAATTGGAGGCATAAAATATGAAAAAATAAGTAGAAAGTATGGAAGGGACTTAAACCTCCTACTCTGGAGAACAGGAATAGTATATCTGCACTCTTCAAAAGGTTATTTTAAGATATTTATATCAAAGTATTACACACCTCCATGTTTTGTGGAAATATACACAAATAAAAAAATAAGAAAGCAAAAGAATCGTTCTTACACCTTTGAACTGTCAGAAAGATTGGGTATAGGGCGTTTTGTATTAACAGGAGGATACATAAAGGTAAAGGACAGTATAATGATAAACTCTTCAGACTTCAGCTACTATAATATTTCAGATACGCTTAAATACAGATTTTACTCTATTGAATACAGAAAAAATTTAGGTAATTTTAGACTTGATGCAGGATACTTCCATGTATCAGTTAACAATAAAAAATATAAAACAGCACCATCTACAGGGGGGACTTTAAAAGGCAGTTATAAGTTAGGAAAGCTATTTGGATTTTTAGAACTTATATATAGAGGTAGCTATAAATTTTCTTCCCAAAAAATAAAAGAAGGATATGACCTAAATGGGGGAGTAAGAATAAAAATGCTGGAAAACAGTTATGTAGAGTTAAAAGGATACAACATACTGAATAAAGCACAGAAAATACCAGCATTTAAAGACCCTGATTTCAAATACCTTTTAGAGGACAGAAGGTTTGTTTTAACGTTTGTTAAGGAATTCTGATATGTTCAGGATAATTTATGTATTACTGCTTTTTTATTGGGCTTTTGCGTTTGCTAATTCTAAGGAGCAGATACATAAAATAGAATCAGAAATAATATCAAAAATATGCTCTGCCGTAACAGGAAAAAATGCTGATATAAAAGTATATTTAACGGAAAATATGAAATATATCACAAAATATTCTAAAATATTTGTGATGGTGGACAGGTGCAAAGATGCTGATGTTGTGATTGCAGGAAAAGAGCTACAAAACTGTAGAGGAAAATTAATGGTGGTTACAAAGTATTACCTGTTAAAAAAATACAACAATGCTGTTGCTGCCTTTTACTGGTATAAAGGAAGACCTAACATAATCTTTGTCAAAGAAAGGTTAGAAAACTTTAAAATTTCGCTACCTGATAGATTTATCAAATATGTAGATTCGGAAAAGAATCTGTGAAAAGGAAAGAAACAAAATTACTTTGGGATTACTTACCAGTATTCCTGATACTGTTAGGAATACTTCTTTCTATATACTTCATTGTCCCAAAGATAAAAGCTGTTATTGAAGACAGTATAATAAAAAACGCAATTGTTCCCACTGTGTCAAAGGGTTTAGACAACATAATCACTGTTATTGAAAAAGATGCCCAGAGGGTTGGATTAAAGGAACTCTTCAAAAACGAAAGATTCAGGGAATGGCTAAAAGACAAGATGTCTATATTTCTTAATGATGATGTTAAATATGCCTACATACTGTATTTTGATAAAAATGGGAAGTTAAGATATCTGGCAGACTTTTCTAAAGAAGAAAAGGCAAGATACTGGCAAAGTTACAATGCTGTAGATGACACTGTATACAAAGCAGTCAAAGAGAACAGAACAATAGTTGTTAAGCAGCGTAGCTATACAGATTTATGGTTAACCTTAATAAAGCCAATAAAGGAAAATAATCAGGTAAAGGGTGCCTTTGTAATAGACTTTTCTATATCAAAGTTACGAGAAATCCAGTCTATATTAGACAGAATAAAAGAGTTTATACTGATAGTGTCTGGGTTTATTATTCTATCTATCATTATTTCTATCTACCAGTTTATCAGATACAGAAAAAACTTGAGTAAGATGTATACTGACCCATTAACAAATGTTTATAACAGACTTTTTATGTATGAAAATCTTGACCTGTTGAAAAAGTATAACTACACAACTTATATAGTAGATATAGACTTTTTTAAACGAATAAATGACACATACGGTCATGATGTAGGAGACGCTGTTTTAAAGGAAGTAGCAAAAAGACTAAAAAAGTGTATTAGGGAAGATGAAGATATTATTGTCAGATACGGAGGAGAGGAATTTCTTATTTTTGTCCGTTCAAATCCTTTATCTGAAAATTATAAGGTAGATGTTATACATCTTGCCTCACGTCTGAAAAATGAGGTCTCAAGGAATGTTATAGAATACAACGGCATAAAAATTAAAGTAACAGTGTCTATAGGTGTTGCTGTATGTAGGGATGATGTTGACATAGAGCAAGCAATAAAAATGGCAGATATGGCTCTCTATAAAGCAAAGCAAAATGGAAGAAATAGAATTGAAATATACGATAAAGTATTAGAAGCAAACGACAAAAGTATATCAATCATAAAAGAAGCTATAGACAACAATAACGTTATATGCTGGTATCAGCCTATAATAAATCTAAAAACAGGAAAAGTTATAAAATACGAATCTTTAGTTAGAATAATATCAAGTGATGGAAAACTTATATATCCTCACCAGTTTATGAATGCTATAAGAAGAACTTATGTCCATGTAGACCTGACAAAAAAGGTTATAGAGTATAATGTGAATGTTCTAAGAAACAACCCAAAAATAAGTATCAGTATGAATCTTTCAGCCCTTGACATCTATAATGAAGACATACTTGATTATATAGACTTTCTTATAGACAAAAACATTTCAAAAAGGTTAACAATAGAGCTTTTAGAGTCTGAAGATATAGAAGATTATGAATTCTTTAAGGAAAAGATATCTCGCATAAGAGAGATAGGTTGCAGTATAGCAATAGACGACTTTGGCTCAGGATATTCAAACTTTACACACATTGTTGAGCTTAATCCTGATTACATCAAAATTGACGGCTCAATAATAAAAGACATAGACATAAACCCTCGCTCAATAGCAATTGTTAAAGCTATAAAATATTTTGCTGATGAATTAGGTATAAAGGTAATAGCAGAGTATATACATTCAGCTTATATACTCAGGAAAGTATTGGAAACAGGTATTATTTACGGTCAGGGATACTTTTTAAAGGAACCAATTCCTTTTAAGAAGAGAAAAATAGCTTAATGTCCCCGGGCGGATTCGAACCGCCGACCTCGAGATTAGGAATCTCGCGCTCTATCCTTCTGAGCTACGGGGACAAATCCACTTTATTTTAAAACATCGTAGACTATTTTCAAGAAAAATCATTCTGGCAGTAGCTGCACCTCTGTGTAGTTATTTTCTCCAAAGTATTTTTTCAGATAACTGTCAACATCTTCTTTTGTTACCTTTGAGATGTTGTCTGTGTAGTTTATGTCGTAAAGTATGTCCTCAGCAACTGATGCAGCATAACCTAAAGATTCTGCATCGTGTGTAACCTCTTCCCTTGCAAATATCTCGCTGTTTATAATTTTCTTTTTTGCATCCTTAACGATTTCTTCTGGAATACCGTTTTTCTTAAAGTCTTCTATTATACTAAACAACTCTTTTTTTGCTTTTTTAACTTTGGGAGGTTCTGTAACGAAGTAAAACAAAAACTGACTGGTTCCCCTGTGGGATAGGTATCCGCTATAGATAGCCTGAACAAGACCTGTTTCTCTAAGTTTCTGATATAAAACAGATGTTCTTCCTCCTGTAAAAATCTCCTCAAGAACAGTTGCTGTAAAGCTGTCTTTACTGCCAATAGGAGGAGCCTGCCAGCCAATAGCCACATATGCTCTTGTTATCTGAGGTTTTCTGATGACTTTTTCTCTTATTTCTTTTTGGGGAGGTTCTAAAGGCACTTTTTCTGGCCTGTAGTATTTACCTTTTACTGTTCCAAATGTTTCTTTTATTTTTTTCAAAACCTTTTCTCTGTCCACATTTCCCACAACAACAACATATGTGTTGGAAGGAACATAATGGGAATAGAAGTAATCTCTTACGAGTTTCTGGTTAAACTTTTCTATCGTTTCCCTATATCCAATAACAGGATGCTTATAATTGCTTACTGTGTAAGCGAGTTTGTTGTAAGTATCCCACAGAACACTTTTAGGATTGTCTAAATGTCTGTTTAGCTCTTCTAAAACGATAGGTTTTTCTTTCTGTATCATTTTTTCAGTTAATGAGGGAGCAGTCGTCATATAGTAAAGATACTGTAAAGACTCCTCCCAGAATGGAGAAGCAATCTCAACGTGATAGTATGTAAAGTCTGTGCTTGTTGCAGCATTTATACTTCCACCCTTTTCTTCAATCTTTCTCTCTATCTCTCCTGGCTGGGTATACTTTGTTCCATTGAACAGCATATGCTCAAGGAAGTGGGAAAGCCCCCTTTCGTTATCTTTTTCAAACACAGAACCTACACCAAACCATACCTGAATAGCCACAGCCTGTGTGTCTTTTCTTTCTTTTACGATTGCAGTAACACCGTTATCTAACTTTTCAACATAAACATTTTTTATCATTTCTCCAGCATAAACTAAATTGCTCATAATCATTACCACCATAAATATTATTTTTTTCATCTTTCTACCATCTGTTTTTTTATTGCTTCTTCAAGTTTTTTTTCCACTTCGTTTATCCACGTTTTTCTTCTTATTACTTCATCTACTGTTTCCTTATGCAGCAGCTGATAGTTATGTAATTTTGTTTGTATTTCGTAATAATCTTCTACAACTCTTATAGATGGGAAAAATTTTACAATATCTCTGTAATCAAAAACTTTTATTCCTTTAGTATATAGGGAATTTTTGAATTTTTCATCTAAAAAACTGTTGGTTATTATCCACATCCCAGAACAGTTATATTTTCCTGCTCCTTGGGCGAGATTATCCAAATATTTTTCATCAATCTTTTTTGCAACTGTTCTATCTATAAAATCTATGCATATTTTCTGATTTTCTCTAATTTCTACAATAAAATCAATGTTTTTATCTTTATATATAGGAGGTTCATAAATGTTAAAACCAAGTATTTTGAATAAAAAAGAAAAAGTCCATTCAAACTCAGTTCCTTTTAACGCTTTTAGTAATTTTTTCTCATCTTCACTCCATTTGTATTTGTGGATACTGCTCTTTATGCATTTTAACTTTTCTTCATACTTTTCTATCTTCTCTTTAAATTTTTTTGCCCTTTCTGAAAAGTATTCTTTTTCTCTTATTAACTTTTCCCGGTAGGACTGCAAGTTCGGTATAAGACTTTCCTCTTTCTTTTTTCTTTCTTCTCTGTATCTTATGTATATGTAAACCCATACTATACCTGCGATAATTAACAGAAGAGCTATATCTATAAAATCAAAGTTCATCTATTACTTCCTTTAGGCTTTCTTTGAAAGTTTTGTAAATGTCTTCTGTAAACAGGACAACTCTGACCTCTTGAATATAATCGTATTTTTTTAAGAATTCAATGATAGCTTTCAAAGCAGTTTTTGCTGCTTTTTCAGGAGGACATCTGTATGCTCCTGTACTGATGGAAGGAAATGAAACAGTCCTTAAACCTTTTTCTTTTGCTAATTTCAGACTATTGTAATATGCATTGTATAAAAGTTTTTCTTCTGTTTCATCAAATTTTCCATGGCATATAGGTCCCACAGTATGTATAACATATCTTGCTTTCAGTTTTCCTCCTGTTGTTATCACAGCTTCTCCTGTGGGAAGACCTTCTGGATATAGGGTCTGCCGTATCTTTTTACACTCTTCTAATATGGCAGAACCTCCCTTCCTGTGTATTGCCCCATCAACACCTCCACCTCCCATGAGAGTGGAATTTGCGGCGTTTACTATAGCGTCAGTATTTTCTTCTGTTATATCTCCTATTTTTAGAATAAGTTTTGTTTTACCGATAGTTATTTCCATATTTCTGTAATCTTAATAGAGATGTATATTAAAATTATATCAGTAACAGATGGAAGGGGAGAATGGAACAGTCTTTTGTTTATGTAGGTAGACAGCCTATTTTAAATAAAAACAAAAAAATAGTAGCTTACGAAATCTTATACAGAAAAAGGATTGAGTCTTTTGCCTGCATTGAGGACGAAAATCAGGCAACTTCAAGGGTTATAGTAAACATATTTAATAACATAGGGCTGAAAAATCTAACAGGAGGGAAAAAAACCTTTATAAACGTTAATAGGGACATTCTTTTCCAAGAAATCTTTGATTTTATACAGACCGAAAACCTTGTCATAGAAATATTAGAAAACACCCCTGCTGAAGAAAAATTAATTAAGAGGATTAAAGAGCTAAAAAGCAGAGGTTTTTGTTTTGCCCTTGATGACTTTGCAGATACAGAAGATACTCAAAAGCTACTTCCTTATGCTGATTACGTTAAAATTGACCTTCTTCAGACAGAAGAAAGGTATCTTCCTGAGCTTGTAAGCAAGCTTAAAAGGATGGGAAAAATTCTTGTTGCTGAAAAAGTAGAAAGCTACGACACATTCCGAAAAGTTTCCTCCCTGGGTTTTGATATGTATCAGGGATACTTTTTTGCAAGGCCTACCGTAATATCCCACAGAAGATTTGACCCTTATGAGATAACGCTGCTCAATCTTCTAAAAACGTTAAACAGAAAAAATGTTTCTATTGATGAGATAGAAAACATTATAAAAAGTGATGTCCACATAACATTTAACCTGTTAAAATTTGTCAACTCCGCTTATTTCAGTTTTTCTTCAAGGATAAAGACTATAAGACATGCAATTATGATGTTAGGAGTGGAAAAGCTGAAAGTATGGGTTCTCCTTATGCTTTATGCAGATGCAAAGATAGGTGGTATTGACAGTCCACTGTTAGAGCTTGCCCTTATCAGAGCTAAAATTATGGAGAACATCTCTAAATCCATTAATCAGGGAGAAAACTTTCCGGAAATTGCCTTTCTGACAGGAGTGTTATCTCTGATTGACGTTCTTTTAGGCCTTCCAAAAGAGGAGATTTTGTCTGATTTAAACATTGATGAAAGTATCAAAGAAGCCCTTTTGGAAGAAAAAGGGACACTTGGAGAGATGATAAAATTATGTGAACATCTTGAAGCAGGAGACTTTGTTTCTCTGAAAAATGAACTGAAAAAGGTAGGTATTGGTGTTGATGATTTTTTCAAAGCTGAAGAACAGGCTGTTCTGTATGTGGAAGAGATAAAACAAAAAATATTAAAAGGAGCTGACTGATGTTAGTAACACAGATTTTCTGTCTTGAGGACTTTAAGGATACTATTCCCTTTACTGCAATAGGAGCAAGAACGTGCTACTCCTCTGGAGACCTTAACTATCTGCTGAATGACCCAAGGGTATCAAGCAGAGAAGAAAGGGCAAAATTTCTATCCAAATTAGGGAATTATAAACATTTTAGTGTTTTTGCTCACTCTTTTGCCTACAAAGATTTAGCAAAAATAGATGAAAATATTCTTGATAAATATCTTCCCCATTCTCTGTTAGACCTGCCAAAAGAAAAAAAGGCAGAGATTGTTGCAATGAAAATTGGAGCTACAAAGTTTAAATCCCATTATAACCCTGCATACCCTACTGTTATTGGTGTTTCTCTAAGGCATTATCTTGAAGATTTACTTTTAGAGGATGAAGAAAAGTATATGGAAGCTTTTAGCAAAATGGCAGATTTTGATGTTCCTGTAAAACCAGTTGGTAAGAAAAAAAATACAACACTTATAGGTCTTATAACAGATTACGACGGTTATGCAGTTTTCTTTATAGATAATGTGTCAAGAACAATGACACACCAGCTTGTAAGACACACAGCACTAAACTACAGTCAGAGAAGTCAGAGATACGTAAGGGAAGACCAGAACAGATTAATTATTCCTCCTTCTATAAAGGAAAAAAATGTGAGCCTGCCAGATAGTATCACAGAGTATTACATAAAGCTGATACAGCACTATAAAAGTATGATACAAAAAGCAGAGGCGAAAGACCAGCTGAAGAAAGGTGTTATCAGCAGAATAGATAATTTTGTGCAGGAATTCAAGGATAAAAAACTATCCTTACAGGATGTTTATTTACTTACAGACCAGCTGTGTGAAACAGTTTATGACCTTTCTGTTTATGTTGGAAAGATAAAAAGAGAAGATGCCCGTTTTATACTTCCCCACGGGAGGAAAACAACCATTGTAGTTTCAGGAACACTAAGCTGGATAAAAGACTTTATAATAAAAAGAACAGACCCCCATGCCCAGTGGGAGATACAAAGTGTTGCAAATCAGATGAAACAGCTTCTAAAAGAGCAGGGGATAGATGTTTAAAAAGAAGATAAAGCTCGCAAAAAGATTTAAAGATATTACCTTTACCCTTTCAAAACTTGGTTTTCACAACATATATGATTATTTTAAATTACTGTTTGGTTTGGAGGTTGAACCGGAGGCTAAACCAAGGAGAATAAGAGAAGCATTAGAAAAACTTGGACCTTCCTTCATAAAGTTAGGACAGGTTCTCAGCACAAGACCAGATATTGTTCCCGTTTACATAATTGATGAGCTGATAAAACTGCAGGACAGAGCAAAACCTTTTGACTTTAGCATCGTTGAGGGGATACTCAGGAGAAATTATGGAGATAGATTAGAAGAGATTTTTTTACACATAGAACCCCAGCCATTAGCATCAGCATCCATATCACAGGTTCATGTAGGTTATCTGAAAACCGGTGAAAAAGTTGCAGTAAAGGTAAGAAGACCAGAACTTCATGAGCTTATAGAGCTTGATTCAGAGCTTATGCTGATGGTTGTAGATTTTTTAGAGAGGCATTTTAAAGGTGTCAAAGAGTTTAATCTGAAAGGGGTTATTCATCAGTTTAAAAGAACAACACTTCAGGAGGCAGACTTTTCTATTGAAGCCCAGAACATACAGATATTTCAGGAAAATTTTAGAGATTACCCAGGATTTAAGATACCCAGATGTTTTTACGAGATATCAACGCCAGAGGTGCTAATAACAGAGTTTGTTGAAGGGACAAAGATATCTGAGATAGAAGTTTTGAAGAAAAAAGGTCTTGACCCTGTAGATATAGCAAGACGCCTTACAGATGCTTACTTTAAGATGGTTTTTGTTGATGGTGTTTATCATGCTGACCCCCATCCGGGGAATCTGTTTGTTTTAGACGATGGAACAATTGTTGCTGTAGATTTTGGTATGATTGCATTTTTGTCAAAAACAAAGAAAAAATACATATTTGATTACATCATAGCCGTTACAACGCTGGACATGAACCTCGCCATTCAGTTTTATGAAGGGTTTAATATGTTTACTCCATACACAGACTTTGGAAACTTTGAGTCAGACCTACAGTTTTTTCTTGAGAAGTATCACAATAAAAGGCTTGACGAGATAAATCTTAGGGAGATGATAGAAGACATAATAGGTTTTATCAGGGAAAATCACCTGAGACTTCCTGCTGACATATCATATTTAGGCAAGGCAGCTCTAAATCTGGAGGGGACAGTAAGAAAGTTAGATCCAACATTTAATCCAACAGAGAGACTGAAAAATTTTATCGGAACATCAACAAAGGATTATATATTTGAAAAGGTTTACGAGGTTAGAGATGCCTTTGAGCTGTTTTTTTATCTGATATTTAAGATAGAGCATATCTACAGACTACTGATAAGGGAGAGGGTTACATTTCAGATAATATTCAAAGATTTAGAAGAGTTGCAGAAATTCTACAGGGAACAGGTTGGGAAGATTGCATTTGCTCTTATCTTTTCTGGGATGCTTGTCTCCTCTGCACTTTTTTATATGGCTGGAAAAGAGACAACAGGATTTTTTCTTCTTATTATGTCTATATTTTTAGGTATCATATCTATCTATAAAATACTGAGATTTTAGGAGATAAATATGGGACTGAAATCCTTCATTATTCCAGCTGTAGACATAAAAAATGGAAAGGCTGTAAGGCTTTACAAAGGAGACCCGAATGCTGTTACTGTTTATGGGGATAATCCTGTTGATGTTGCAAAAATGTGGGAGGAAAAAGGAGCAAAACACCTCCACATTGTTGACCTTGATGGTGCATTTGAAGGAAAACCTAAAAATTATCAGATTGTTCATCAGATAGTAGAGGCAGTCTCCATACCTGTTGAATTTGGAGGGGGACTGAGAAGTTTTGATGCAGTCAGAGCAATGTTTGAGATTGGCGTTGACAGAGTGGTAATAGGCAGTCTTGCCTACCAAAATAGAAGGGAGTTTGTGAAAATTGTTGAACATTTTTCTGGTAAAGTTATTGTAGGCATAGATGCCAAGGACGGCAGAGTTGCCATAAAGGGCTGGCTTGAGAAAACAGAGTTTTCACCATTAGAGTTTGCAAAACAGTTTGACGATATGGATATCTGGGGATTTTTATACACAGATGTTAACAGAGATGGGGCAATGGTTGGACCAAACATAGAGGGAACAAAAATCCTTGCCCAGAACCTCAGTCATCCTGTTATCGCATCTGGTGGAGTTGGAACTGTAGAAGACGTGAAGAAACTGTATCAGCTAAAAAAATACGGTGTTTATGGGGTTGTCGTGGGGAAAGCCCTTTATGAAGGCAAGATAAAACTTGAGCAGCTGGAGGATTGAAGATGCAGATAATACAGACAGAAAAGGCACCAAAGGCTATAGGTCCTTATTCTCAGGCTGTAAAGTATGAAAATCTCCTCTTTATTTCTGGTCAGATTGCCATAGACCCGGAAACTCAGGAGTTTATTGGTGGTGATGCAGGAAAACAGACAGAGAGGATTATGGAGAATATTAAGGCTGTCTTAGAAGAGGCTGGACTGAACTTTAATCACGTGGTTAAAGCCACCATATATTTGAAAAATATACAGGATTTTGAGGCTGTCAATGAAGTTTACGGAAGATACTTTACAGAGCATAAACCTGCAAGGGCAACAGTGGAGGTTTCAAATCTGCCTAAAGGGGCACTGGTAGAGATAGAGGTTATAGCTGGCATTTAATCTCTATCTAAATATATGCGGGATGCTGTTGTCCCTTTCTGTCCCTGATACTTCCCCCTGTATGGTCTCTCAGCAGGCTCAACCATCTTTGCAAAAACGAGCTGGCATATTCTCATCCCCGGATAAATCCTGAGGGGTCTTGAGTTTGCGTTATAAAACTCCAGGGTTATGTTCCCTTCAAACCCTGCATCAACCCATCCAGCATTTTCAATAAACAGTCCCAGTCTTCCCAGTGAAGACCTGCCTTCAACAAATGCAGTCAGATAGTCAGGTAGCTTTATGTATTCCCTTGTAGTAGCCAAAATAAAGTGTTTTGGCTGAATAATAAATCCTTCCTCATCTGCAACGACTTTTTTCAGCTGATTGCCAAGGTCTGGATTTTTCACGTCTAAAATCTCAATCTCTTCAGGATAGATGAGAAACTCATTCCCAAGCCT
>JALSNI010000066.1 GCA_026987075.1 Persephonella sp.
TGTAAAAATGGCACAGGAGTATGTTGAAAAAGCCACTGAAGAGATTAAAATATTAAAAAATCCTGAAATTCTTCAGGGGATAGCCTACTATATTATAAAGAGAGAGGTGTAAATGGAGCTAAAATACGGAGAAAAGGAGATAAAAGAAGCCCAGTTAGAAAAATGGCCTAATCCCAATCCAGAGAAGGATTACACGATAAATATAACGTTCCCTGAATTTACCTGCCTGTGTCCACGCTCAGGATATCCAGACTTTGCCACTATAAAGATAACTTACATTCCAGACCAGTATATAGTGGAGCTAAAGTCCTTGAAGCTGTATCTGAATAAATACAGAAATCAGTATATATCCCACGAAGAAGCAACAAATAAAATTTATGATGACCTTTACAACCTTCTGAAACCAAGGTTTCTTGAGGTTATTGGAGACTGGAATCCAAGGGGTAATGTAAAGACGATAATAACTGTCTCTTCAGAAGGTCAGAAATAACCTATACTCCGTTTAACAATCTTCAGCACTGCATATCCAGTAATCAGCGGTATTATGACAGTCTGAATAATAAAGGCAGTAACCAAAATTAAAATGCTGTCTATAGTTTTAGAGGAGTAATCCTTTAATTTCTGAATCTTCTGTCTGATTTCAGAGACGCTAAAAGAATTTTCTGATGTTTTAATCAGCTCTGTTATATAGGTTATCTGTTTTTTTGCCTTTTCTACATTTTCTTTAAAAAATTCTCCATAAACGTAATCGTTTACAACACCTGTAAATGGGACAAAAATCCTCAGAACAAAGGCTATAATAGCTATTTTTATCCCTGTATGGAGAAAAAAATCCTTTTTAACTGCAGTATAAACAGCAAAAAGCAGTAAGGAGATAGAAAGGAGTTTGAAGAATAGATTTATGCTCACAAGCATTAATAGTTTCTGAACACCTACAGAGATAATACTGAAAAGTAAGACAGATGAAAACCTCTCCACAAGATCGTCTAAAGGGTCTAATACTTCACCTGCAGCAATGGTAGCTCCTACACCTCCAGGGGACAAATCAATCTCGCTTTCTTTAATAACTGATATTCCAGCATTAAGTCCCCTCACTGCTGTATATGTGATGGTCAGCTTTTTCAGTGTGTTTTCAACATACGAGGAGCCTTTGTCGTCTAAAAATGGGAAACTGAAAGGAGGAATAAAAAATAAAAAAACAGATACAGACAGTAAGGCTGCAATCTTAGCAGCCTTTTTTATCTCCATTTTATCCACCACCAACAAATGTTACTATCTCTACTCTATCTCCCTCTTTCAGTCTGTAGGTCTGGTATTCACTTTTGGGAATAACTTCCATACCTACAGCAACTGCGTAGTTTGGAGCTTTTATACCTAACTCTTTAATAAGCTCCTGAATTGTTATATTTTCTTTTACTTCTTTTTCTTCACCGTTCAGGACTATCTTCATGACCTCCTCACATTCCAATAATGTTGTATCCTCCATCTACATATAAAATCTCCCCTGTTATTCCAGATGCAAGGGGACTGCACAGGAAAACAGCAGCATTTCCTACCTCATCAATGGTAACTGTTCTTTTAAGAGGAGCCCTCTCTGCGGCTATTTTCTGTATCTCGCTAAACTGGGATATTCCTGAAGCTGCAAGTGTTTTTATAGGTCCTGCAGATATGGCATTGACTCTTATATTTTTTAGCTTACCTAAATCCCTTGCAAGGTATTTAACAGATGCCTCTAAAGCAGCCTTTGCCACTCCCATCACATTATAGTTGTAAATAACCTTTTCTGCTCCGTAGTAAGACAGAGTCAGCAGGTTTCCTCCTTCATTGAATATATCCATAAACTCCCTTGCTATTGCTGTGAAGGAGTAAACACTGATGTCCATTGCCTCTAAAAATGATTTTCTGTCCACCTTATAGTAGTAATCTTTCAGATACTCTTTATTTGCATAAGCTATAGAGTGAACGATAATGTCCACACTCCCCCACTTTTCCTTTACGGTTTCTGCAAGATTCTTTATCTCCTCATCTGAAGACACATCGCATTTAATCAGAATTTCTGCTTCCAGTTCCTCTGCTATTGGTCTTACCCTTTTTTCTATTTTTTCATTCAGATAGTTAAAACCTAAAACTGCTCCTTCCCTGTGGAAAGCCTTTGCTATCCCGTAAGCAATACTTTTGTTGTTTGCCACTCCAAGGATTAATGCCTTTTTTCCCTCTAACAGTCCCATTTATCCCTCCCTAATCGTTCATTGTTGCCTTTTCGTTTTCGTTGTATATAGCTTCCCATCCTGCAGGTGTTTTGAACACCCTTATACATTTGATTTTTCTGTTTTCATCTAACTCAAACCAGTGTCTTGCTCCAGCTGGAACAACAATCAAATCTCCTGGCCCAACGTGTATCTCAACAATTTTTCCCTCAATCTTCACGGGGAATATTCCACTGCCGTCAACAACAAACCTTACCTCATCGTCTGTGTGGTGATGTTCCCTTTTAAACTTTGCCATCAGCTGTTCAAGATTTGGTGTGTTCTCTGAAAGAACAACAATGTCTTCTGTTATGTATCCTTTCTCTTTTTTAAGTTTTTCTAACTCTTCCCTGTAAGCATTTATTATCTCCTGTTGCTCTTCTTCTGTCAGGTTGTACTCCTTTCTCAGCTTCTCTGGCAGTCTGTCAACACCCCAGTTGTCATAGGTTATGCCGTATCTGCTGAGGAACTCCTTTACAGCTTCAACACCTTCTATTGTTTCACCTGTATCTCTAAAAACAATCTTTGGCATCTTACTCCTCCTGAAATATATTCTTTGTTCCTCTGAATATAATCATGTTTTTCATGTACTCAAACATAAACTCAAAGGCTTCAATATGTCTTTTTGCCTCAAACTCATCTTTCCCCCATGCGTATATTCCGTGGTTTTTTATCAGCAGTCCCGGAACAGAAGGGTTTATTGCCTTTCCTGCTTCTTCAGCAAGTTTATCTAAATCAAAGAAGTTTTCTATTATGGGCACTTTTATGTATGCATTTTCTTCCCATATGTCAAGGGCTTTTATCATCTCCATATCTTTCAGGGGAACAGATCCTTCATCAAAAAAAACAGAAGAAACAAAGTTGTTATTTACCGTGTGAATGTGGATGATGCATCCTGCATCTGTTTTCTGGTAAATCTGTGAGTGGATTTTTGTTTCTGCTGAAGGTTTGAGTTTTGTTTTTTCAATAGGTTTTGCTTCTTTATCTACAAATATTACATCCTCATGGGTTACTGTTCCTTTATCTCTGCCGCTGCTGGTGATAGCAAAGTATAGAGGGTCGTCGTGTAATTTGTAGGACAGATTTCCGCTTGTTGCAGGAAACCATCCTCTGCTGTAAAGCTTTACTTTTATATCATTCAAAATGTTAACAGCTTTCTGCTTTTCTTCCTGATACAGTCTGTAAGGCATTGATTACCTCTGATTTTGATAGTTTCAATATTTTATCAGTTTGGGAATTTTTAATCAAAAGTGTTAGAATGCTGTATAAAAAATGGAGTTAGCTATGGAAAAGGAGCTTTACGGAACACTTACCATGTATGGAGACCCTGAGGAAGAAATTGTAGATGAGATAAGGCTTGCAATTCACGATGCACAGGGAAATCTTGTGTTTGCCACATACTGGGAAACCTCTGTGATGGAAAAGGAAGAGATAATAAAGTCTATAAATGTTCTGTGCAGTCAGTATGGGATAAATGAACTCCACACTATTGAAGATATTCTGCCTCCTGAGTTTGAGGTGGTAGATGGACAGAAGATGAGGGTATTCAGGACGAAGATTTTTTCTGGCAGTAAACAAACAGAAGCTTAAAGTTTAAAAGGGCTTTTTCTGTGTGGTTTTTAAACCTCTGGACAATTTTTCTTTTTTCTCCTATAGACTGATTTTCTGTGTTTATTGCTACACCTGTCCTGTGGAGGTGTACTAAAAGGGAGTATCCATCGGAAAATTCTATCTGCATGTTTTCAACAAAAAAGTCTTCAATAGCAAAGCCTTTTTCTCTGAGAATTTTTAAAACATCAGGAGCACACAAAAAATCAAACTTTCTGCTTCCTAAAAGCTGTTCAACAAACTCCATACTTCCCTGAACAGGAATGTTAAATATAAACAGTCCGTCTTTTTTCAGTACTCTCTTTACCTCTTCAGATGTTTTTTCTAAATCTGCCCAGTGTATGGAGAAGTTGGATATAACAAAATCAAAAGAGCTTTTTTTAAATGGCAGGTTTTCCATATCTGCAATAACTGTTTTTCTGTTAAACTTGCTGTAAAATCTGACCATCTCAGGAGATATGTCAATGCCTGTCATATTCTGGTAATCGGACAGTCTGTATAAAAATCCTGTTCCACAGCCTATGTCCAGACCTTTCCCTTCAAGCTTTCCTGCAAAATCTAAAAGTATCTGTGCAGCCTTTTTCTGTAAAACCGCTTCCCGGTCATAACTTTCTGCAAATCTTGAAAATGAGAACTTTATAAGGGTTTTCAATTTTCCTCCCTGAGGTTTTTGTGAAACAGTATTATACCAGTCTGGCGATTAGCTCACTGTTTTTTAAAAAAGGTGCGTGGTTGTCTTCTGTCAGTATTAATCGGGCATTTTTAAACTGCTGTGATGCAAAAACACTTGCCTGATAGTTTATTACTCTGTCCTTTTTCCCGTGTATAAGGTAAACAGGAATGTCTATCTGAGATAGACTGTCTGTCAGATCAAGGTTTACAAATTCTCTGAGGAGTTTTATGCTACCTTCTTTTTGTGGAAGAGGAATATCTGAAAAATCTTTCCCTGTAGCTAACTTCCTGAAGTTTAAAACTGTATCTTTAAAGTCTGTTTTTAGAGCAAGGAAAAAAGCTTTCACAAAAACAGGGTTGTGCCCTAACTTCCTGTCCATAAATTTTGGGGAAAATCCCACAAGGATTAGTTTTTTCAGTTTTTTGGGTTTTTTCAGTGCAGTAAGAACGCAGACAGTAGCTCCCAAAGACCAGCCAATTAAAGACACTTCCTCTTGTGACTGCTCTATTGTCTGTAAAACGTCACTGCTGAACTTTTCCAAAATCTGACTGTCTGTGTAGTCTCTATTACTGCCGTGAAATGGAAGGTCTAAAAATATGCTGTTTTCAGCATTATACAGATTTTTCCATATCTGGGAAGAAAAACTCCATCCATGAATAAATATTTTTTTAATCTTTAAACACCTCAAAAACTTTTCTTATTTCATTTTGCCAGAATTTTTCTCTCTGTTCATCTGTTATAAGCTTTATGCCGTAGAGCTTTGAAGCAAACTTAAAGAAACCATCTGACGGCTTCCCTGTTTTTTTGCTTACAACTATGCTTCCTAACATTGGAAGATTTTTTGACACACAGCTGCTGCAGATGCCGTGGAGATACCTTGTCAGAAGTAGTGACATCACCTTTCCTTTCTGTGGAAACTTTCCTTCTGACAGTTTACCGATTTCCTGTGCAAGCTGTGAGTATGTGATAGTTTTTTTCTCTTTTGCCTTTTTTATAAGCAACTTTTCAATCAGTGTCTGTGTATTCAATCAGCACTGCCTCTTTTTCTAAGTAGTTGTAAAGGTTTTCTATGTTTACACCATCTTTCACAAAATATATTCTTCCTCCTTTAGGGTTTCCTTTCTCTTTTAGAGGGGTTAATCTGTAGTAACAGCCTTTTGTGGCGATGTATCCAGTCAGATAATCTGGTTCGTCAGAGATGCAGAACTCAGCTAACATGTCTGGATGGCTCATATTTTTTGAAGATATAGCAAGGGCATCTAACGTTCTTTCTGTATAACCCTTTGTTTTTAGTTTCTGTAATACTTTATCTCTGTTTATAAAATCCACTTCTGTTGTTCTGACTCCTCTGAATGGGTCTAACTCTATCCTTTCACCTTTCTGGTTTACTATCATTGCTCCCCTCATGTTATTTCCGTCAGGAGAAGCTCCTGTGTGAACTGTTTTAATCAGCTCTTTAATCCTTTTCTCTGACAGTCCTGTTGCTGAATGTAAAAGCTCTACGGCTTTTTGTGTTGCTTCTTCCACACTATCTGCAATTATTTCAACAATCTTAAGGGTTTTTATAACGGGAGGCTGTTTTTTGATAATACTGACTTTTATGGAAAGATAATCAAAAGGTTTTCTTGTTATTTTTTTATTTATCTGGGTTAAAACTTTGTCTAACTCTTTTTCAGAGGCTATCCTTTCAGCTCCCGATAGATGTTTTCCATTTAGGGAGCTTCTGCCTTTTACACTGAACAGTTTCATAACTCAAGCCTGTGCTGGATACCTGTATTAAAACTTTTTCTGTGGATAGGTGTAAGGCCGTATTTCATAATCTCTTCTCTGTGGAGCTTTGTTGGATATCCTTTGTGTCTGTCAAAGGAGTGGGGATATACCTTGGAAAACTCTTCCATTATCCTGTCTCTTATCACTTTTGCTATGATTGATGCAGCAGCAACAGACAGACTTTTTTCGTCAGCTTTTTTTACTGATATGTGGGGATAAGGGTCAAATCTGACGTAATCAGTAATAATATAGTCGTAGTCTGTTTTCAGGTCTTCAAGGGCTCTTTCCATTGCCAATTTTGTTGCATTGTAAATGTTTATCCTGTCAATAACTGTGCTGTCAACGATACCGATACCAACAGATACGGCATTCTCTTTAATCTGGTGGAACAGTCTCTCTCTTTCTTTTGGAGAAAGCTTTTTTGAGTCTCTAAATATGAATGGCTTTATGTCTATAGGAAATATGACAGCAGCAGCAACTACAGGACCCGCAAGGGGCCCCCTTCCTGCTTCATCAATACCAACAATCTTGCTGTATCCTTTGCTGTAGAGAGATTTTTCAATCTCAAGCATACATTTACTGGTTTTCTTTTGCTGCTGCAGATTCTTGAGCCCTTTTTCTGAGCTCCCACTCTTTGATTTCTCTGATTTTAGCAGCTTTTCCTCTTCTTTCTCTGAGGTAGTAAAGTTTAGCCCTTCTGACTTTACCTCTCTTGGACAGCTCTATTTTGTCTATTGATGGGCATGCAAATGGAAATGTTCTTTCAATTCCTACACCGTAAGACTCTTTCCTTACAGTAAAAGACTTCCCTGTTCCACTACCTTTGATTCTGATAACAACACCTTCAAAAACCTGTATTCTCTCTTTGTTTCTCTCTTTCACCTTTACATGAACTTTTACAGTATCACCAACCCTGAACTCTGGAAAATCTGCTGGCATGTACTGTTTTTCTATTTCTTGTATCAGCTGATGCATCTCTTCCTCCATAACTGAATTTGCAAAACAATAGTTTATTATAAAAATAATTTAACTTCAACATCTAACAAAAATCAGGATAAAGGAAGATCTAACAAAAATCAGGATAAAGGAAGGTATAAAGTTTTATAATAATTTGTCTGGAAAAATTTTTTAGGAGAGCGGTAAATGGAAAATATTGACTGGCTGTGTATTAACACTATAAGGGTTCTTTCCCTTGACCAGATACAGACAGCAAAGTCAGGACATCCTGGAATGCCCCTTGGAGCTTCTCCTATGGCTTATGTCCTGTGGGATAAATTCCTCAGACACAATCCTGAAAACCCCCAATGGTTCAACAGAGACAGGTTTATCCTTTCTGCAGGTCATGCATCTGCCATGCTTTACTCACTGCTTTATCTGTATGGCTATGACCTTTCCCTTGAAGAGCTGAAAAGATTCAGGCAGTGGGGAAGTAAAACCCCCGGTCATCCAGAGTATGGACATACTCCTGGAGTTGAGGCAACAACAGGGCCTTTAGGTCAGGGTTTTGGAATGGGTGTTGGAATGGCAATAGCTGAATGTTTCCTGTCTAACTACTTTAACAGAGAAGAATTTAACATTGTTGACCATTACACCTATGCCATTGTCTCTGATGGAGACCTGATGGAAGGAATATCATCTGAAGCTGCAGCACTGGCAGGAAGACTGAAGCTTGGTAAACTGATATACCTTTACGACGACAACCATATAACCATTGACGGCCCAACAGATATCACATGGACAGAGGACATAGAGCTAAGGTTCAAAGCCCACGGCTGGCATGTTATAACAGTTCCAGATGGTGAAGATTTAGACGCAATATACGGAGCAATAAAGGCAGCACAGGATGAAAAGGAAAGACCTTCACTTATCAGGGTAAAAACCCATATAGGCTGGCATTCTCCAAAACAGGACAACCCAGCTGTTCACGGAGCTCCTCTTTCTGAAGAAGAAGCAAAGAAAACAAAAAAGGCTTTAGGATTTCCAGAAGACAGAATGTTCTATATTCCACAGGAAGCGTTAAATCACTTCAGAAAGGCTGTAGAAAAAGGGAAAAAGTTAGAACAGGAATGGAATGAGATGTTTAAAGAGTACCGCAAAAAATATCCAGAGCTTGCAGAGGAGTTTGAGAGATTTATCAGCGGAGAAATACCAGAAAACTGGGAAGAGGGTCTGCCTGTTTATACAGATACTTCAAAGAAAATTGCAACAAGGTCTGCTTCTGGAGAAACACTGAACATACTTGCAGAAAAAATTCCAAACCTGATAGGTGGTTCAGCAGACCTTGCATCTTCTAATAAGGTGGTTTTGAAAGGAAAAGGGGATTTTTACTGCGACAGCCCATCAGGTAGAAACATACATTTTGGTATCAGGGAACATGCCATGGGAGCTGCTGTTAATGGAATGGCTCTCCATGGAGGATTGATACCTTTTGGAGCAACGTTTTTTGTATTTTCTGACTACATGAGGGCGTCAGTCAGACTTGCTGCACTGATGGGGATTCATTCTATTTTTGTTTACACCCACGACAGTATTGGCGTAGGAGAAGATGGTCCAACCCATCAGCCTGTTGAACATCTTATGAGCTTTAGAATAATGCCAGACCTCACAGTAATCAGGCCAGCAGATGCAAATGAAACTGTTGAGGCGTGGAAGATTGCTATAAAGGAGAAAAAGCCTGTTGTTCTTGTACTGACAAGACAGAACGTTCCTGTCCTTGACCCTAATAAATATCCTGTCAGGGAAGGTGTTAAAAAAGGTGCTTACATACTAAAAGACAGTGAACATTTAGATATCATCCTTATAGGAACAGGTTCTGAAGTTCATGTATGCCTTGAAGCTGCTGAAATTTTAGAAAAAGAAGGAATAAAGACAAGAGTTGTTTCAATGCCTTCGTGGGAGCTGTTTTTCCAGCAGGATGAAGATTACAGAAAGTCTGTTCTTCCTGAAGATATCCCAAAGATTGCCGTTGAAGCTGGTTCTTCTTTGGGATGGAGAGAGATTGTTGGAGAGAAGGGAGATGTTATTGGAATGAACAGTTTTGGAGCTTCAGCTCCTGGTAATGAGCTGATGGAAAGGTTTGGATTTACTGCTGAGAATATTGTCAGAAGAGCAAAGAAACTTCTTATACATAGATAACAGGGGCATCTGCCCCTTTTAAAAATCTACAATAAGTGATGTTAAAAATGTCGTGTCTGTTTTTTTGATTCCGGGAGAAGGTGGTCTGTTCTGGTATGCAATCTTATAGCCTACCCCAAGGGAAAAGTGGGCATTTATCTTAACCTGAACAGAGCTGTCAGAGTTTACAAAGTAGACATTAGTATCTTCTAAATTTGTTCTGTATCTAAACTCCTCTTTGAATTTCAGATTTTCTAAAATCTGCCATGTGTAGTCAAGTTCAGCAGTTCCTGTAGTGTAGTCGTTGCTTCCTCCTGTTTTAAAGTCTTCAAAGGTATAACCTATTGATATTAGTCCTTTCAGATAATGTTTTTCTGTTTTTATGATGTCATAACCTATTCCAGCTGACCATACAGTTCTGTAATCATATCCAGAAAATTTGTCTTTTAGATAGTCTCCCTGCAAAAATCCGAAAAGTTTCTCATTAAATAACCTTTCCCATCTTCCAAGCAGGTAAAGTTTGTTCGTGTTTTCTGTATTGTTTGTTTTTCCATATAAAAATTCCCCTTTCCCGGTGAGCCGGTTTTTTATATAAACCTTTAGTGCTTCTAACTTTGTTGCGAATGTTTCAGTTTTAGAGTTTCCAGATGTTTTCACATAGGAAAGTTCTCCATGCAGTTTTAAAGGCTTTTCTTCCTGAGCATAGGAAATAGCAGATATACCTGTTAATACTGCAGTTGCTAAGATAAACCTTTTTTTCATATTTCTCTCCTTTAACTTTCTTTCTTTATGTGAATATCCATCTGAGGATAAGGAATGTTTATTCCTTCTCTATCAAACCTTGTTTTGATAGTTTCCAACAAATCAAAGTATACTGGCCAGTAATCTGATGATTTTACCCACGGTCTAACCACAAAATTTACGCTACTATCTGCAAGTTCAGACACAGCTACTGTAGGTGCTGGCTCTTTCAAAATTCTATCATCACTGTTTAAAATGTCCCATATAACCTCTTTCACTTTTTTCAAATCATCTTCATATCCTACGCCAATTGTCAGGTCTATTCTTCTGGTATCCTTTGCAGAATAATTTGTTATGTTTCCTCCAACAATATTAGAATTTGAAACATAGATTAGCCTGTTGTCTCCTGTTCTCATTTTGGTATTAATTATACCAATTTCTTCCACTACTCCTGTAGCACCTCCAGCTTCTACAAAATCTCCCACCTTAAATGGCCTGAAGATAAGAAGCAAAACACCTGCTCCAAAATTTGAGAGCTGGTCTTTTAATGCAAAACCTACTGCAAAGGTCAGAGCTCCCAAAATAGCAACAAAAGATGTGGTATTTACTCCTAATGTTCCAAGGGAAGCAATAATTACTAAAATGATGAGAATTACGTAAGCAAAATCTCCTAAAAATTTCGCCAGAGTGATGTCAAACCCAGCCTTTTCCATTGTCTTTCTGGCAAAAGATACAATCTTTTTAGATACTATCCATCCAATAAAAAATACAAGAACAGCTCCAGCAAAACGGACGCCATAATCAATGGAAAAACTAACAATAGTGTTAATAACGTTATCCATTCCCCTTCCTCCCCGTTTTTTTTTATTAATTAATTAATAATCTTTTCTAAAAAAATTTACCATAAATTTTGTTAAAATAAAACTGTTTCACTTTTTGCAAAATATTTGCATTAGCATTTAGGAGGAGGTTAATGAAAAATATTTTACTGTCTGTAGTTCTCACTGCCCCTGTTTTTGCCTATCAGCTTGACAGCATTACTGTTGAGTCTGGTTATGGAACAAAGACTTCACAGAAGCTGATTACTTCGCCATCAGAAGTGATAACAGAAAAAGAGATAGAAGAAAGAAGGCCTTTAGATTTTAAGGAGATTATTTTCAACAGAGATGGTTTTTCCTACACTTCAAATGGCGGTTTTGGTCAGACAACATCTGTTTATCTGTGGGGAACAGCCCCTAAAAGAACGGTGTTTTATGTTGACGGTATAAGGTTCAACGACTTTACAAATCCTAACATATCTGCTCCATACGAGCTTATTATGATGGAAAACATCCAGCAGGTTGAAATTATAAAAGGCGTTCAGTCAGGGGTATGGGGAGCAGATGCTGTTGGTGGAGTAATAAATATGATTACTAAAGTTCCTGAGGAAGGGTTTCATATAACACTCTCTGGTATGGCAGGATACTACAATACAAAAAAAACTGGCATAACAGTTTCCTTTGCAAACGAAAAGATTTATATGCTCCTTGGATACCATCATTTTAAAACTTCAGGTTTTTCTGCTGCAGAGCCTGTAAAATCAAGCCCTGATTACGGAAAAAGATGGGATGAGATTGGCTGGGAAAGGGACCCTTACAGGAATGAGACTGTCAGTTTTAAGATGGGATGGATAATAACTGAAAACGACAGATTTGAAACAGTGGTAAAAAATATTGATGCTGTTATCCATTATGATGCTGCAGCAGGAGTTGATGCAAGGGATTACGATAATCCTTTTGGATATGGAATGTCTGAATACTTTAATCATTACTCTGCTCAGCTTTATAAACTCCAGTATGACAGGAAGTCAGGCAGTCACAACATCAGAGTCTTAACTACAAAGTCTACTTTTACCAGAACCCAGTATGGAGGTTATAAGGGAGAGTATCGGGAATTTACTGTAAGTGATAAATACACCTATGGAAAAGGTTTTGTCAGATTTGGATTTTCCCGTCAGGACTTTATACATTACACAAGCGGTGGAACAGCTTTAGACAAAAGGTATCACAGCAACGGTTATTTTTTAACAAATGTTTTAAAGGTTCAAAAGTTTGTTCTGTCCCAGTCTTTGAGGCACGACAGCTATTCAGCCTTTAAGGACAAAACCACATGGAAGTTAGGTGGCAAATACTATCTGGAAAAAGATACTTTTTTCTCTGCAAACTGGGGAACAGGATACAACGTTCCAACAAACGACCAGCTTTATAACCCCTGGTGGGGGAATTCTAATCTGAAACCAGAAAGTTCAAGCCAGTGGGACGTGGGAGTTGGATTTAAAGGTTTTAACCTGACTTACTTTCATTACAGCATAAAAAATCTGATTGATTATAATTTTTTTACTTACCGCTATGAAAACATATCTGGAAAAACGAAAATAAAGGGAATAGATGCCTCTTACAGCCGTTTTATAAGGCCTGTATTTATAAAACTGGGCTACACATACCTTGATACCAGAAAGTCTGACGGTAAAAAACTTCCAAGAAGACCTATGAATCAGATAGGCTTTGATGTTGTGTGGTATCCTTCAGAAAGGGCAAGTATAGGTATTTCTGGGGTTTATGTTGGAAAAAGGAAGGATACTACAGGAGCTCAGACAGGTTACTACACAGTGATAAACTCCTATATAAATTTGAACATAACAAAAAACCTGACAGCCTATGTTAAGATTAACAACATAACAGACAAATACTACCAGACTGTTGATGGTTATGCAACACAGGCCAGAAGCATATATGCGGGAGCTGACGTTCGTTGGTAAGGATTAGGAAAATATATCCAAGGAGATATTTTTATTACAGATTTTTTAACTCACTTTTTACAGGACTTTCTATAGGTTCAATATTTACCATTTATGCCCCCTTGAAACCCTCTATATACTCTGTTGGGGGCGTTCTTTTGGCTGTTGGAATGCTTATTGTTGCAAAATTTTACGAAAAACTGATGAATCTGAGAATTTTTTTCTTTGTATCACTGTTTGTTGAGATTGTTATATTAGCTGTGGTTGTTTACTTTCTGTTCTTTCCTTACGGCTATTCAACTGCACTGTTTGTCTATTCTGGATACCAGCTTACATTTGTCTTTGGTTCATATCTGGTCAGAACAGAAACCCTTTTTCTAAGAAAAAAGAAGATTCTGTCTCTTCTTGATATGTTCAAGCAGGGAGGGTATCTGACAGGTCTTATTCTGTCTTTTGTTTTTTATAGAGCTTTAGAAAATTTTCTTGGTATAACAACAAATCAGGAAAAGGTGTATTATCTTCACTTTTTATTGGTTGGAGTAGAAACTGTTATTATTTTCTCTCTCCTAAGGTCATTCAAGATAAGGTTTTAACGGATCTATTGAATAGTAAAATCTGTAGTCAGACCTATAACTGCCAAGCAGGTCTAAAGCCTGTGGGATGTATCTGATAAGGTCTGTAGCTTTCATACTTTCTTTATTTATATCTCTTGCTGCTAAATCCCCTGCAAGACCGTGTAGATACACGCCTGTCTTCAGACCTTCCTCAACTCCAAGTCTGTAAATCAGCGTTCCTAAAATACCAGACAGGACATCTCCTGTTCCTGCTGTTGCCATACCTTCATTTCCACGGATAGAGTAATATACACTGCCTTCAGGTGTTGATATCACAGTTCTTGAGCCTTTTAAGACAACATAGCAACCTGTTTCTCTGCTAAAATCTTTTGCTACATCTTCCATGTTTTCTACTATCTCTTTACTGCTCAGACCTGTCAGCCGTGACATCTCTCCTATGTGTGGTGTAAGAACTGTGGGGGGTTTTCTCTTCTGTAGCAGAAGTTTAAAGCTGTCTATCAGGGCAAGATTATTTATACCATCTGCATCTATAACAACAGGCATTTTTATTTTTATTACCTGTTCCATAACTTTCAGAGTGTTTTCATTAACAGACATACCCATCCCAACTGAAATGCTGGTAAACTTCCCATTTTTTATTATCTCTTTTATCTGTCTGCAGGCTTTTCTCCCAAATGTTCCGTTATGACTGTCAACAGGAATGCTCATCTCCTCTATCAGAGATGTTTCAAATATGCTGCTCAGCTCCTGCGGAACAGCGACAGATACAAGTCCAGAGCCTGAAGCAGATGCAGAGAGGGCAGACATAATTGGTGCACCTGTTTTTCCTGCTGAGCCACCTATCACTAATAGATGTCCGTAACTGTATTTATGGCTGTTTTTTTTGCGCTTGGGAAGGACAAGCTGTGAAGGTTCAAGAACAAATCTTTTTATCTCTTTTAGATAGTTTCTGTCTATTGATATATCAACTATATAAACCTCTCCGCAATACTCACAGGCCGGATACATAACATGAGCAATTTTTGGATAGGCAAATGTTATAGTGATGTCTGCTTTTGTATGCAGGCCTGTTATCTGTCCAGTATCTGTTGAAAGACCAGAAGGAATGTCAACAGCAACAACACCTTTGGCGTATCTATTTATTATCTGTATTGCTCTTTCCCTGTATCCTTTAACTGGTGGCTTAAACCCCGTTCCAAATATTGCATCAATTACAAGGTCAGCTTCTTTTACGGCATTTGCTAACTTTCTCAGTCTGTTTTCCCCTGTGAGTGATACTTCACCTCCAAAGCTTTCAAAAATCTCAAGATTTTTCAGGTTGTCTGGAGAGAGTTTTTTCCTCGTATCAGACAGAATAAAAACCTTGACTTCTTTTCCTGCAAGGAGAAGATAACGGGCTATAACCAGTCCGTCTCCTCCGTTGTTTCCTGCTCCTGCAACGACGACAGCCCTATCAAAATTAAATTTTTCTAAAATAATCTGTGATGCTGTTCTCCCAGCATTTTCCATAAGAACAAGTGAAGGAATGCCTGTCAGCTTTATGGTGTTTTCGTCTGCAAAAGCCATCTCCTTTGATTTGAGCAGTTTCATCTTTCTACCTGAGATAAAACAAACTCTTTTAATTGATAAACAGCATCTAAAACATCTCCATACATATCCATATCATAGCATATAGATGCTCCGCAACCGTCTGATACAGAGATTTCCTCTAACTCTAAAATCTCATCTATCCAGTGGGGAAATTTTACAGTTGTTCTTTTTTCAATTGTTTCTACTATTTCAGATATGCTATCACTGTCTATGCTTAGGTTGAACTCTGAAGATAGAGCTTTTAGAAGAAAAAGGACAGCATTTGTAAGATGATAAAAAACAAGCCCATCGTCACAAAACTCTGCTTCTAACAGCTCTTCTACTCTGTCTAACTCTTCCTGAGCTTTATCTATCAGCTCATTCATCTTTCAAACCTCAAATCAGCAAGATTTTTTAAAGTCTGGTCAAAGGGATAAAATCCCATTATTCTCAGAATAAGTGTGTATGTTCCTTCTTCCCCTACTGTGCTGAATATGTCCTGATGGGAAGCCTTCACAGTGTATAGGTCTGCCACATATCTGTATGGATTGTCATGAGGGATGTTTTGCAGATTATCTGTCAGCAGGTGGTATATAAACTGTCCTTCCTTAGATTTGCTCAGGGAAAGCCAGCCTGCAAGTTCTTCTTTACTGATTTTCCCTGTAAAGTATTTTGCCAGTAGAATTTTTAGTGTCATTTCCTCGTCTTTTTCTTTTATAATCTCTGACATGTCTAAAAATCTCTCATACTGATGTGTAAAATAAAAGTACTCGGCGCTGAAAACTGCATCTTCTGAGTAAAAAAGTTTGACAGGTCTGTCTAATGTCTTCTGGTTGAGCATTCCCTTTGAGATGTAGGGATAACGAAACAGTTTTTTCAAAAATGTTTTCATCTCATTGATAAACCGCTCCGTCTGGAAACCTTCGTCCTGCGCTCTTCTAAATGTCTCAAACAGATAGTATATAATATCGTCTCCGCTGTAATACCGGACAAGAAGGACAGGATTTATGTTCTGAATTCCCAGCAGGTAAAAAACAGACTCTATCTTTTCCTGCAGGTCTACATCGTTTCTTCTAATACTTTCCTCAAACACATTTTTCTGTGTCTGGTAATCTCTAACTGTTATTACTCTGTTTTCGATACTCTTCTCTTCTAACTTTGACGCATATATAAGATATTCTATCTCTTCTCTGTCTTTGAGCTGATTTTTTGCATAATTTTTAATTTTTACAAAGTATTTAGAAAGCTCCTGAGTATAATATTTTCCCTGAAACTGCTGTTTTTCTCCTGTAACTGCCTCGTACATTCCTGCAAAAACAGATACCAGTGCAAACATAAGCATACTGCTGTCTACAGACAGTTTTCCCTCTTTTTGAATTAAAATTCTGTCTAACGGAAAAATCTCCTCGTGCAGAACCTTGTCTAACAGATTCAGTATAAGGAAGTTAAGCTGTGCCAGTTTTAAAGACACGCCTTCTATAATAAGCTCGTCTTCAGGAAATAGCTGAAGAGCTATCTGGTGCTTTTTATAAGGGTCTAAATCTTCTATTTTGCTGATAAGCTGAGGAAGGAGATTGAACTCTACAATGATGCTGTGTTTTTTTATTAGAGGTTCTCCATTATAGAAAAAAATAAGGGGTGCCGGTGTTGGAATCAGCTCTGAAAGACTGTCTGTAAAGAGCATAAACAGTATTTTTTCAGAACTTTCCTCTTCAAACTTCAGGTTTAAACGGTTGAATATCTCGTCTGCAAGGGCTCTTATCTCATCTTTTTTCAGCTTTTTAAAGTGCTGGTTTACAAATCTCGTTATCTTTTTTCTCTCTTCAAAAAAAGTATCGCTGTCAGACAGTAACTGCTGGGAAGACTGATATTTTTTGCTTTCTTCTTTTATGAAATGGATAGTCTTATCCACAATTTCTGACATCTTTTCTCCCACATCTGTTTTTCCGTTTTTTATCTAATGGGACATTAGATATTTCAGCCCTATTACAACAACTCTGTAAACAAAGAACATAACTGTGGCAAAAAAACCTGCGTTGAGGGCTATAAGAAAAAGTGCAAAATTTGACCTTCTCTCTTCAGGTGGTTTTTTGTTGTTTTTCCATACCAGAAACAGATAAGTGATAATCCCCAGTCCTGTTATGAGAAAAAGGAGCAGAATAATGTCTGAGGCATGTAAATCCCCCACTTGGGCTAAAATAGACTCAGGTGTTCCCTGATGAAGTCTTAAAGAGCCTGCTTTATCCATGGCACATCTCCTATTTTAGCCAGATATATTCTGACCTTTCTGGCCCTGTGGAGAGCATCACAACCGGAACACCGGTTTCTTCTTCTACTGTTTTTATAAATTCCCATACTTCGTCTGGAAGCTGACTTTTATCTTTCAGACCAGATGTGCTTTTATCCCAGCCTTTCAGCGTTTTATAAACTGGTCTGCAGTTTTCTAAGACCTTTAGAGAAGCTGGGAAATCCTTTATGATTTCTCCTTCATATTCGTAGGCAACTGCAACCTTTATCTCATCAAAATGGTCTAAAACATCTAACTTTGTTATTATTAGACCGTCCATTCCGTTGATTCTTGCTGCAAATCTAAGGGCAACAAGGTCAAGCCATCCGCATCTGCGGGGTCTTCCTGTTGTTGTTCCATATTCATGCCCTTCATCTCTCAGCTTCTGTCCAATGCCGTCGTTAAGCTCTGTTGGGAATGGGCCTGCTCCAACCCTTGTAACATAAGCCTTGCTGACACCGTAAACTTCAGCCTGTCCTATAAGCTTTGGGGAAACACCTGTTCCGTTACACAGACCAAGGGCAGATGCATTAGAAGATGTTACATACGGGTATGTTCCCATATCAATATCAAGCATTGTTCCCTGTGCCCCTTCAAATAGGACCCTTTCTCCTCTGCTTAATGCTTTATGTAGCATCAAAGATGTATCTGCTACTAAATTTTGAACCTTCTCAAACAGCCTGAGTGTTTCGTCGTAAACCTTATCAACAGACAGGTCAAAACTCTCTCCATATATCTTTTCTGCTATATCCTTCGCTTCTCCTATGGCACTTTCTAATCTTGACCTGAAGTAAGGAGGGTCAAAAAGGTCTGCTACCCTTATACCTGTCCTTGCATATTTTGCCATGTATGCAGGTCCAATACCTTTGAGGGTTGTTCCTACTTTGTCTTTACCTTTTGATTTTTCAGACAGTCCGTCAAGTATTTTATGGTATGGGAAAACAATATGTGCCCTATCACTGATAAACAGTCTTCCTTCAAAATCTCCAGCAACATCGGAAACCATTTCCATCTCAGCTATAAGCTCTTCTAAAGCAATAACAACACCATTTGTTATCAGGTTTTTCTTTCCTTCTCTCAAAATGCCGGAGGGAATAAGGTGAAGGGCATACTTTTTATCTCCTACTATTACTGTGTGTCCTGCATTACTTCCACCCTGATATCTTACAACGTAGTCGTAATCTGGGGATAAAAGGTCAACTATCTTACCCTTTCCTTCATCTCCCCACTGGGAACCAAGAATAACAAGGCTTTTCCCCATTAATTTCCTCCTGTATCTGTGTAAACAAACTCTTTTATCTCTTTTCTTTTCCAGTGCCCTATTGAGGGCATTCCTTCTATAAACTGTTTCTGAATGTGTATCAGTTTATTTATCCCTAACTTTCCATACTCAAGCATTTTATTAAACTCTTCCTGTGTAAATGAATACTCTTCTCCAGTAGCCTGCACCTCAACAAAGTTTCCACTTCCGGTCATTACTAAATTCATATCTACCTTTGCAGAAGAATCCTCTTTAAAGTTAAGGTCTAAAACAATCTCATTTCCAACAATTCCTGTAGAAACGGCAGCAACGTAATCTTTTAAAGGGTTTTGCTTCACAACTCCCTTTTCTGTAATTTTTATCATTGCATCAGCTACAGCTATGAAAGCTCCTGTGATAGAAGCAACCCTTGTTCCTCCATCTGCCTGTATAACATCACAGTCAACCCACAGTGTTCGCTCTCCTAACTTTCTAAGGTCAACAACACCTCTGAGAGACCTTCCTATCAGTCTCTGTATTTCTTGTGTTCTTCCTGATGGAGCACCTCTTACAACCTCTCTAATATTTCTGCTTTCTGTTGAACGGGGAAGCATTGCATATTCTGCAGTAATCCATCCCTGACCACTTCCCCTTAAAAAAGGAGGGACTTTTTCCTCAACAGATGCAGTTATGATTACTTTTGTGTTTCCCATCTCTATCAAAACAGAGCCTTCTGCATATATGTTAAAGTCTCTGGTAATCTTTACTGGTCTGAGCTGAGTTGGACTTCTACCGTCTGGACGCAACATAATCCTCCACAAATATTTTTACAAACACAAAATTTTATCACAAATTTATGACTTACAAAGATTCTTCCTTAAACTTTACAAGTGATGTTATTGTTTCGTTGACAGGTGCAGATAGTCCTTTGCTGTGGGCGAGTTTAACAATGGCTCCATTAAGAGCATCTATCTCAGTTTTTTTGCCTGATTTCAAATCGTAGTACATTGATGGAAAATGCTCTTTTGTGGGAGGTATCAGATTGTTATAAAAGTGTTGAATATATTCCTGTGGCGAGTCCCATTTAAGTCTAATATTGTTAGCCTGAGCCGTTTTAAAAATCTCCTCTATTATTCTGTTCATTATCTTTACTGTTTCAGGATTGTCTGCAAGCTGCCCATAGCTGCACTCAAGTATTGCGCCCAGTGGGTTTAAAGCACAGTTGTACAGAATTTTATCCCACAGAATCTGGTAAACGTCCGGGGCATAGGAGGCTGGTATACCTGCACTGTTTATTGTTTTTACTACTTCTATTATTCTGTCCATTTCTATAGTTTTGGATGGGTCTCCTATACGAACATCATCAGCATTTACTGTGATATGGGCATGGGTTCTATCAATCAGCTTAGAGCCAAATATGACTCTTGCAAGGAGAATTTTACTTTTGCCGTAATACCTGGTAGCCTTTTCATAATTTCCGTATCCATTCTGGGCAATCAGTATTAATGTGTTTTCTGATACAGCAGGTTTTATCTGTTTTAATACCTTTTCTGTGTCATAGGATTTTACAGTTATTATTATTAGCTCTAATTTGTTTTTAATCTGGGAAATGTCAGAAAAAATTCCATCAAGTCTGACTTTGTGCGTTCCCCATATGCCAGAAACTTTTACACTTTTGCTTTGAAAATCTTTTAAATACTCAGGTTTTGTTATACCATAAACTGTGTTCCCTGCATTTTTTAAAAATGTTGCAAAAGCAATTCCTAATGCACCCAGCCCAACAACAGCTACTTTCATAATCCTAAATATCTGGCTATTTCATTCAGGTCTGGAGGCATCTCAACAGGTTTCTCACTGGCTTTTATAACTGTGTCAGGGTCTTTCAGTCCATTTCCTGTTAATGTGCATACGATAGTTTCATTCCCTTTAAAAAGGCCTCTTCTGTATGCCTTTATAACTCCTGCTATTGAGGCAGCTGATGCTGGTTCGCAGAACACCCCTTCAGAAGAAGCTACAAGTCTGTAAGCTTCTAATATTTCTTCGTCAGACACTGCATCAATAAAGCCGTTGCTCTCTTTTGCTGCCTGCAGTGCAGGCTGCCAGCTGTATGGATTTCCTATTTTTATAGCTGTTGCAATAGTCTGGGGGTTTTTTATAGGGAAACCTTTCACTATTGGTGCTGCACCTTCTGCCTGCCATCCTATCATACGGGGCAGTTTTTTTGATTTTCCTGCCTGATAATACTCTTTGTATCCTTTCCAGTATGCTGTGATGTTTCCTGCATTTCCTACAGGTATAAAATGAAAGTCAGGGGCATCTCCAAGGGCATCAACAATCTCAAATGCTGCTGTTTTCTGACCTTCTATCCTGTAAGGATTAACTGAATTTACAACTTCAACAGGAAACTTCTCTCCAATTTCCCTCACTATACTGAGGGCATCGTCAAAATTTCCCATAAGTGCAATAATTTTTGCTCCGTAAACCATAGCCTGTGATAATTTTCCTAAAGCAACAGCTCCTTTAGGGAGAATAACGTATGCATCCATCCCTGCCCTTGCTGCGTATGCAGCTGCTGATGCAGAAGTATTACCTGTTGATGCACATATGACAGCAGTTTTTCCAGCTTCTTTTGCCTTTGATATGGCCATTGTCATTCCACGGTCTTTAAAGGAGCCTGTTGGGTTAAGTCCTTCGTATTTCAGATATATTTTTAGATTTTTGTCAGGAGCTATCTTTTTAGACAGATTGGGAGCATCTATCAGGGGCGTGTTTCCTTCACATAGAGAGACTATAGGAGTTTTTTCAGAAACCGGTAAAAACTCTCTGTAAGCTTTTATTATTCCTTCCCACCTGCACAAACCCAAGAATTATTCCTCCTGAAATTGCTAAATGTTTATTATATCATTTTCATGCTTTTTCAGATTGTAGCTCTTTGAACAGCTCCTCTGTTATTGGTCCTTCTGCTTTTCTGTTGATAAACTGCTGGACTATAGGGTCAGGATTACTTTTTATCTCTTCGGGAGTGCCGATAGCATATATTATTCCCCTGTGTATCATAGCAATTCTGTCCCCGATACTAAATGCACTGTCAAGGTCGTGTGTAACTACAATAGATGTTACTCCGATAGTATCCCTCAGATTTACAATAAGGTTGTCTATCATTGCACTTGTTACAGGGTCAAGTCCTGAAGTCGGCTCATCGTATAACACGATTTCTGGATTTGTTGATATAGCCCGTGCCAGAGATACTCTCTTTCTCATACCACCTGAGAGCTCTGAAGGGTAAAGCTCTTCTATGCCTTTCAGTCCAACCAGTGCCAGCTTTTCCTGGGCAAGCCTGTATATCTCTTTTTTAGGCATATCTGTATTTTCTAAAAAGTAAAATCCTACATTTTCCCACACTTTAAGACTGTCAAATAAAGCCCCTTCTTGAAACAGATATCCCATTTTTTTTCTAAAATCTATCAGCTCTTTGTCTGTCAGCTGTGTAATGTCTGTTCCGTCAATTATTATCTGACCTTCTGTAGGCTTTAGTAGCCCTATGATATGTTTTATTGTGGTGCTTTTACCACTTCCACTGCCCCCCATCAGAACAAATATCTCCCCCTCCTTCACATCAAAGGATATGTTTTTCAGTACAGTTCTGTCTCCAAACTTTTTTGTTAAATTTTTTACAATTATTTTTTCTTTTTTGTCCATAAACTACATTTTACTATTTTTGCAGTAGTTTGAAAAACTCAGACAGTTCTACAGGTTTTCCAAGATAATAACCCTGCCCAAAATCTATACCGTACTTTAAACATCTGTAAGCTTTTTCCTGATTATCTATAAATTCTGCAATGGTTTTTATGTTCAGTTCTGATGACAAAACAGATATAGCTTTTATTATTGCCTGATGGTTTTTGTTATTTATGCATTCTTTTATTATTGAGCCATCTATCTTAATGATATCAACAGGAACCTTGGAAACATATCCAAAGGATGCAAAACCTGCACCAAAATCATCTAAGGCAAGCAATATATTTTTACTCTTTGCATAAGATATAACTTTTCCCAGCATGCTAAAATTTTCAACAAATGAGTTTTCTGTTATCTCAACAACAAAGTTTATTCCTGTTTTTCTGTGAAATTCAGAAAGTTTATTTATCAGTTCTTCTGTTTTCTTCAGATTGCTGGACTTTATATGTCTGTTTATAAAAACAAACATTCCTTCTAATATCTGGATATTTCTGTGAGTTAGAAAATTTTCCAGCTGTATTTCTTCAAGTTTATCTAACAATCCAAATGTTATAGCAGCATCTATAAATTCAGATGCAGGTACAACCCTGTTATTGGATGCTATTCTCAGGAGTATCTCTCCACCTATTATCTGCTTATCTTTAAGGGAAATTATAGGCTGGATGAACACAGGAATATTTTTAGGATTGTTTACTGCTTCAATAATTAATTTAATTTTTTGATTTTTTCAAGTTTTATAAATCTGGTTTGTTCCTTTTCTGAAGGGAATGTGATTGCGCTTTTCCCTCTATTCTTAGACTGATAAATTCCTACCTCTGCTTTGTTAAAAACAGAGAGTATGTCCTCTGAATCTTTTGAAAAGAAAGAAACTCCTATTGATACAGTAGTTGTTATGTATGAATCTCCAGCTTTCATTTTTAGATTTTCTATACTGTTTTTAATGGTTTGAACATCTTGCAGAACTGTCTGATAAGAGGTTCCGTATATGGCTATACCAAATTCGTCTCCCCCAATCCTTGAAACTGTCCAGTTGGATTTGCTTATTTTCCTGAGTTTTTCTGCTATTTTTTTTTTTTTTTATTTTTTTAATATGTCTCCTATCTCGTGGCCATAAGATGTGTTTATAATTTTGAAGTTATCAAGGTCAAGGGTTATTACTGCGATAGTTTTATTTTCCTTTATGGCTAAATCAGACATAACTTTCAGTTTCTCTTTAAAACCGTCTCTGTTTAACAGACCTGTTATGTAATCATACATAAGTTTGTTTTTCTTGCTTATATCTTCTGCCTTGAACTCATTGAGCAGATAGTCGTACTTTTTTGTAATCTCAATAAGCAGATTTTTTAAGATTCTCTCTTTTATTTTGTAGTTCATCTTTCAACCAGCCCTACAAGAATGGAGGTTTCGTTAAAGAATTTTCCTGGCTTTCCCATCTTATCTGGTCCAATTTCTCCAAATGTCAGAAAACCTGAGTGAGGGAACTCTTTTAGCATTTCGTAATACTACTTCTGTTCCATATCATGTAAACCGTCTGCTGCTAAAAGGTAATTTCTGGCGGTACAGGTTATATTAAGTATAAGTTCGGGTTTTTTATTTGAATGTTTTATTATCTCCTTAAATTCTCCTGCTTTTATCCTTACATCTCTTAGTATATCTTCACTATCACCAGTGGACAGCTTTAATCTGCTTCCCTGAGGAACTTCTCCATAAAAGGCAAGTCCCTGATTTTCATTATCAAACTCCCTAGGAACTAAAAGATGACTTATATATCCATCTTCGTCAATAAAAAGAAAAGGAAACTCCCACAGAACTTCTGACGTTTTTACAGGGTCTAAATCCTCTGGTGAAATTCCTGTATTTCTTAGTATATTACTCAAGAAGTAATAAACAGGAAATTCGTCAAGAAAATAGATTGTATCATCTTTACTTTTTGTTACTGTGTATGTTGTTCCAACAGGTATAAAACCCAGTGAAACTGTATTAAAAGATTCAACATTCTGGAGTTTAATAATAACAAATCCATCTTCTATGATTTTCCCGTCTACAGATATGTAGGTTCTAAAGTCAGGTGCATTAGAAGAGGCAACTCCCCCATAAATTCTTAAATTATTCTTAATGTTCTTAAAAGAGATACTTAAAATTCTGTGGACTGCAAGATTTGATGATGTAGAGAATATAAGATTCGTACCTTCTTTTTCCTTCAGCACTTTATTTGTCAGGAATATGGCCGACTCTTTTATAGTTTTTGATATATTTTCTTTTGTATTGATAAGTACATTCCCATTTTTTGTAAATTTTACAGCTATTCCCCCGTAGCTGTTATAAACCAGACTGGAACCTTTAATTGTTCCTACAGAAGAAACAGCAACACATTTTGTCTTTCTGACAGCAGAGTGCAAAACATGAAACTCTTTACTTTCAAAGAATGTGTAAGGTGCAAAAAATAAAATCAAGTCAGGCTCAAGGTTACTCTGGACTTCCTTTAGCTTATCAGAAAATGGTTCAAACTGTTCAAATTGAAAGTTTACTATGTTCAATTTTATGTACCATATTAATGTTATTAGTTAATAACAATATTATTAAGTTAATAGAAACATATCTGTTTTCAACCTATCCATCAATGTGTTTAGAAAATCGCAGGAATAGATAAAATACTATATATGAGGGGAAGAAGGATAGATGCAGATATTAGAAAATGTGTGTTTGCCTTGATAAGGTTTCTAATCTATAACATAGCTGTGTTGATGGCTCTCTTTATCCTGCTTTGTAGATTTTTTAAAAAGACTTCACAATCCATTGTAAAGGTAAAATTTTTTGCATATAATATATATTCCCTAAAGCGAGAGTGGCGGAATTGGCAGACGCGAGGGACTTAAAATCCCTTGGCCGCAAGGCCGTGGGGGTTCGATTCCCCCCTCTCGCACCACTAAACGATTTCCGAGCAAAAATATACCTCCGATATTTCCCAAAAGTAATATCGTAGTGCAAACGGGATTTTTGGGGGTAAAATCCAGATTTTATG